>NZ_JBFRDX010000004.1:0-255116 GCF_052114005.1 Marmoricola sp. RAF53
GCCGCTCCCGCGGCTGCGCCGCCGGCTGCCGAGCCGCCCACCGCACCCCCGCCGGCTCCCGAGCCGCCGAGCGCGCCCCCGACCGCCTGAGGGGGACTAGCCCGCCGCGCTCGGCAGCGCCTCGTCGTCGGCGCTCAGCTTCTGGGCGATCCAGATCGGCAGGATCGAGAGCACGATCAGGGCGGCGGCGACGACGTTGACGATCGGCGCCTGGTTCGGCCGGAACATGTTGTCCAGGATCCAGATCGGCAACGTCTGACCGTTGCCGGCGGTGAACGTCGTCACGATGATCTCGTCGAAGCTGAGGGCGAAGGCGAGCAGGCCGCCGGCGAGCAGGGCCGAGCGCATCATCGGGAAGGTCACCCGCCGGAACGTCGTGAACGTCCCGGCGCCGAGGTCCATCGAAGCCTCCTCGAGGTTCCCGCCGACCCGGCGCAGCCGGGCGATGACGTTGTTGAACACCGTCACGATGCAGAACGTCGCGTGCGCGATCACGATCGTCGCGAAACCCAGGTTGATGCCGAGCATCGTCGTGAACGCGTTCTGCAGCGCGATACCGGTGACCACGCCGGGGAGTGCGATCGGCAGGATGATCAGGAGCGAGACCGAGTCCCGGCCGAAGAACTTGTAGCGCTGCAGCGCCAGCGCCGCCATCGTCCCCAGCGTCAGCGAGATCACCGTGGCGATCGCCGCGATCTTCAGCGAGAGGACGAGCGCGTCCCGGGCGCCGACGCTGTGCCACGCGGCCTGCCACCACTCGGTGGTGAAGCCGGCCGGGGGCCACGCGAAGGTCTTCGAGGTGTTGAAGGAGTTGATCACCACGATCGCCAGCGGGGTGTAGACGACGATCAGCGCCAGGACGGTGCAGACCGCCAGGAAGATCTTGGTGCCGCGCGAGATCGTCACAGGTTCTCCAGGGCTCCGGCCCGGCGCACCAGCGCCAGGTAGACGAGCATGATCGCCACCGGGATCATCGCCACCGCCGCGGCGAACGGCAGGTTGTTCGCGACCAGGGCGCTGTCGTACACGACGTTGCCGATCATCTGGTTGGTGCCGCCGACGATCTTCACGCAGATGTAGTCGCCCAGGGTCAGCGAGAAGGTGAACAGCGAGCCGGCGACCGCGGCCGGCCACAGCAGCGGCAGGATCACCCGGCGCAGTGTCAGACCGAAGGACCCGCCCAGGTCGGCCGACGCCTCCAGGAGCGAGTTCGGCACCCGCTCCAGGCCGGCGTACATCGGCAGGATCATGTACGGCAGCCACAGGTAGGCCAGCGTCACCACGGTCGCGGTCAGGCCGTAGCCGGGGGAGGAGAGCCCGAGCGGGTCGAGCACCCAGGCGATCGGACCGCTCTCGGAGAACATCCCGCGCCAGGCGTACGCCTTGACCAGGTACGACGCCCACAACGGCATCAGCACCGCGATCACCAGCGCGCGCTGCAGCCGCCGGGAGGCGACCTTGGCCATGAACAGAGCGATCGGGAACGCGACGACGGCGTCGATGACGGTGACCGTGACCGCGATGAGCAGGGTCCGGACCGTGATCGTCCGGTAGACCGGGATGCTGAACAGGTCCTGGAAGTTCTGCAGGCTCCAGACCTTCTCGATCTCCCCGGTGAAAGTGTTCGTGGTCCAGAACGCCGTGATGAACAGCGCGGCCAGCGCCGTCAGGTAGGCGACGCCGAGCCAGAGCATCGGCGGCCCGAGCAGCAGCGTCAGCCGCAGCCGGGGATGACGGTGCAGGACGCCCCCGCGCGTGGCGGTGGCGCCCTGCACCAGCGGATCCGTGGTCAGCGGGTCACCCCTTGATCTCGGTCCATGCCTGCGTCCAGCGGCTGTAGTCGGTGCACTTCACGTCGGTGCGGCCGTCCAGGCACTGGGCGATCGGCGTCGTCCAGTAGTGGATCTTGGCGGCGTAGTCGGCGTCCCCGGCGTGGTAGGTCTCGCAGAATCCCTTCGCCGCGACGTCGCACGCCTTCGGGTTGGAGGGGGACTCGCCGAAGTACTGCGCGACGGCCGCGTTCGCGTCCGGGCTGATGATGTAGTTCATCCAGGCGTAGGAGCAGTTCGGGCTCTTCGACTTGGTCGCGACCATCCAGGTGTCCGACCAGCCGGTGGATCCCTCGTCGGGCAGGATCGCCTCGACCGGGACCTTCTCGTCCTGGGCGGTGCTCGCGATGACCTGCCAGGTGGTGCCGATCACCGAGTCGCCGCTGGTGAACGCGGAGATCTCCTTGAGGTAGTCCGACCAGTACTCGCCGACGTGCTTGCGCTGGTCCTTGAGCACCTTGACCGCGGCGGCGAGCTGCTTGGCGTCGAGTGCGTACGGGTCCTTGATGCCCAGGTCCGGCTGCGTGTTCATCAGGTAGAGCGCCGCGTCCGCGATGTAGATCGGGGAGTCGTAGGCGGTCACCTTGCCGGAGTACGTGCTCGCGTCGGAGAACACCGAGCTCCAGCTCGTCGGAGCCGGCTTCACGGTGTCCTTGCGCCACATCAGCAGGTTGGCGCCGTAGCCGTGCGGGATGCCGTACATCTGGCCGCGCACCGAGTTCCACGGCTGGTTCTTGAGGAAGCTGTAGACGTCGGCGTAGTTCGGGATCAGGTCGGTGTTGACCGGGGCCACGGTGCCCGAGGCGATCAGGCGCAGCGAGGCGTCGCCGGAGGCCGAGACCACGTCGTACTGGCCGGTCTTCATCAGCTGCACGGCCTCGTCGGAGGTGCCGAAAGTCTTCACCTTCACGTCGCAGCCGGTCTGCTTCTCGAACGGCGTCACCCAGTCGACCTTCGGGTCGTTGCTGCCGTCCTCGGCGTAGCCGGGCCAGGCCAGCACGCTGACCGAGCTCTCGTTGCTGCCGAGCGCCTTCAGCGCCTTGAGGTCGGGGACCTTGAACTCGCCCGAGGCAGTGGATCCGCCGCCGTCGCTGGAGCCGCAGCCGGCCAGAGCGGCGACCAGCGCGACGGCGGCGGCGGCTCCGAGCAGGCTGCGTGTGCGGGTGGATGGGTGCTTCATGCGGACTCCTCTGTGGGTGGGGCGGGTGCGGTGTCAGCTTGCGGGTCAGCTTGCGGGTCGGTGTCGGGCAGCTCGATGACGTGCTCGGGGAGCCACGCGAGCCGGATCCGCTCGCCGCGGCTGCCGAGCTCGTCGTCGTGGTGGAGGTTCTGCCGCTGGACCGTCAGCGACGGGCGGCTGCCGTCCTCGCCCGGCGGTGCGTCCAGGTCGACCACGTAGTGGTTCGACGAGCCGAGGTACACGACCTCGCGCACGGTGCCCTCGACCGTGGTCGCGCCCTCGGGCACCGAGCTCACGTGGATCTTCTCCGGGCGGATGCTGAAGGTGCCGTCGCGGCCGATGACGGCCAGGGCGGCCGCGCCGGTGAGCAGGTTGGAGGTGCCGACGAAGCCCGCGACGAACGGGCTCTGCGGCGACTCGTACAGCGCCCGCGGGTCGGCGACCTGCTGGATCCGGCCGTCGTTGAAGACGGCGATCCGGTCGCTGAGCGTGAGCGCCTCCTCCTGGTCGTGGGTGACGAAGACGAAGGTGATGCCGACGTCGCGCTGGATCTGCTTGAGCTCGATCTGCATCTCCCGGCGGAGCTTGAGGTCGAGCGCGCCGAGCGGTTCGTCGAGGAGCAGCACCTTGGGCCGGTTCACCAGGGCCCGGGCCAGGGCGACGCGCTGTCGCTGGCCGCCGGACAGCTGGCCGGGGCGCCGGTCGCCGTGGCTGCCGAGCCGGACGCTCTCCAGGGCCTCGCCGGCTCGTCGGCGGCGCTCGGCCTTGGGCACCTTCTTGACCCGCAGGCCGTACTCGACGTTCTCCAGCACGTTCATGTGCGGGAACAGGGCGTAGTCCTGGAAGACGGTGTTCACGTCCCGCGCGAACGGCGGCTGGTCGGTGACGTCGACGCCGGCGAGCTCGATCCGTCCCGAGGTGGGCTGCTCGAATCCGGCGATCATCCGCAGCACGGTCGTCTTGCCGGAGCCCGAGGGGCCGAGCATGGAGAAGAACTCCCCGTCCGACAGGTCGAGGGTCACGCCGTCGACCGCGCGCACGGATCCGAAGGACTTTGCCAGATTCGTCAACCGGATCGACGGCGTAGCCGCACTTTCACGCATGAATCAGAAGGTAGGGCCGTTCTGGGGGCGCCACAAGCACCGAGACCCAACGGTGACCCGGATGTCGGGCCCTGAGGAGGGCGCCCACCGCGCGCCCCGCCACCCCCGTACCCTTCTCGGGTGTCCGACCCCGCCCCCACCGTGCGCGACGTCCTGGCCTCCGCGGTCGCCGCGGTCGGCGGCCAGGAGCGGCCCGGCCAGGTCGCGATGGCCGAGGCCGTGACCGCCGCGATGGAGTCCGGGCAGCACCTGCTGGTCCAGGCCGGGACCGGCACCGGCAAGTCGCTCGGCTACCTGGTGCCGGCGCTGCTGCACCGTGACCGCGTCGTGGTCGCCACCGCGACCCTCGCCCTCCAGCACCAGCTCGTCGAGCGGGACATCCCGGCGCTGGTCGCCGCCGCCGCGGACGTGCTGCACACCGACGCGACGTACGCCGTCCTCAAGGGCCGGTCGAACTACGCCTGCCTGCACCGGGTCCGCGAGGGTGTCCCGGACGACCAGGGGACCTTGGTGGACCTCCCCGAGGGTTCCCTCGGCGCCGAGGTGGTGGCGCTGCGGGAGTGGGTCGAGGAGCAGGCCTCCGACGGCGGCAGCGGCGAGCGCGACCACGCTCCGCGGCACACCGACCGGGTCTGGCGCCAGGTGAGCGTGAGCCACCGCGAGTGTCTCGGCGCCTCGAAGTGCCCGTTCGGCACCGAGTGCTTCGCCGAGCGGGCCCGCGACAAGGCCGCGCGCTCCCAGCTCGTGGTCACGAACCACTCGCTGCTCGCCATCGACGCCATCGAGGGCGTCCCGATGATCCCCGACTACGACGTCGTGGTGATCGACGAGGCGCACGAGCTCACCGCCCGGGTGACCCAGGCCGCGACCGACGAGCTCTCCCCGGGCGAGGTGGAGCGGGTCGCCCGCCGCTCGCAGCGGCACGTGGACTCCGAGGCGGACGACCTGGGCGACGCCGGGGAGGCGCTGCGGGACGCGATCGACGGCGCTCCCGGCGGGCGCCTGGAGGCGGTCCCGGCCGACCTCGCCGACGCCCTGGTGCTGGTTCGCGACGCCGCGCGCGCGCTGGTGAGCGCGTTCCCCAAGGACACGGGTGACGACGCCGGGGTCACCCAGGCCAAGGGCTGGGCCCAGGACCTGTTCAAGACCGCGGAGCGGATGGCCGCCGGCTCCGAGTACGACGTCCTCTGGGTCGCCGAGCGGGAGCTCAAGCGCGGCGGGAACCAGCTCTGCGTCGCCCCGCTGGAGGTGGCCGGCCCGCTGCGCGACAAGCTCCTCGCCGAGAAGACCGTCGTCTTCACCTCGGCCACCCTCAAGCTCGGCGGCGACTTCGCGACCGTGGCCGGCTCGCTCGGGCTGCCCCGGGAGGCCGAAGGGGGTTCGTGGCAGGGCGTCGACGTCGGGTCGCCGTTCGACTACGCCCAGCAGTCGATCCTGTACGTCGCCAAGCACCTGCCGCAGCCGGGGCGCGACGGCCTCCAGGCGGCTCAGCTCGACGAGATCGTCGGCCTGATCGACGCCGCCGAGGGCCGCACGCTGGGCCTCTTCTCCAGCCGCCGCGCGGCCGAGGCCGCGGCGGAGGCGGTCCGGGAGCGGCTGCCGCACCTGACCACGCTCTGCCAGGGCGACGCCCAGCTGCCCGAGCTGTCCCGGCAGTTCGTCGAGGACCCGCACACCAACCTGTTCGGCACCCTGAGCCTGTGGCAGGGTCTCGACGTCCCGGGGGACACCTGCCAGCTCGTCCTCATCGACCGGATCCCGTTCCCGCGGCCGGACGACCCGCTGATGTCGGCCCGCCAGCGCGCCGCGGACAAGGCGGGGGCCAACGGCTTCATGTCGGTGGCCGCCACCCACGCGGCGCTGCTGCTCGCCCAGGGCGCCGGCCGGCTGATCCGGACCACCAGCGACAAGGGTGTCGTCGCGGTGCTGGACCCGCGGCTGGTCACCGCCCGCTACGGCGGGTTCCTGCGCGCGAGCCTGCCGCCGATGTGGATGACGACCGACCCCGAGGTGGTCCGCAAGGCGCTCGCCCGGCTCGCGTCCACCACCGCTGGTTGAGGAAGGCGCTCTGGCGCCTGTCTCGAAACCTTGAGCACCCGAGGCGGTGGCCGTCCGGGCGCTACCGCGCCCGGACGACCCCCGAGAGCCGGGACCCGGCGGAGGAACCCGCGCGGTTGATCGCGATGACCTGGAACCGGTAGCGGCCGGCCGGCAGCTTCATCGTGTAGCTCCGGGTGCCCGTGCCGAGGACCCGCGAGATCGACGTGCGGGTGACCCGGCCGGCGGAGCCGATCCGGAGAGCGCGGACCCGGTAGCCGGTGACGGTMGCGCCGCCGTTGCTGGCCGGGGCGGCCCACCGGGCGACGGCGTTGACCGGGTGGCCGGAGCGGCCGGAGGCGGCGCGGCCGATCCGCGGCGCCGACGGCGCGCGCACCACGGTCACCGGGGTCGACGTCGGCACGATGGTCGGCGGCCTGGGTTGCGCCGGGGCGTCCGGGCAGCCGTTGACGGTGAGCTGGTAGACGCCGACGCTGCCGTAGTCGGAGTAGCCGGTGGAGAGGGAGCTGCCGCGGCCGACGCCGTCGACCGTCACGTAGTAGGTGCCCGCGGTGGCCCCGGTGACCTTCGCGCTGGCGTTGAGCCCGGTCGGGAGGTGCGGCCAGGAGCCGTCCTGGCCGGAGGCGGGGTCGTCGGTGGCCAGCGTGAGGCCGAGCGGACTGAGTACCTTGACCCGCAGGTCGACGGACTGGGCCTCGCCGATGCCGGTGGCGGTCGCGGTGATGTCGCCGGTGCAGGGGCGCGTCACCTCGAAGACGTCCTGGTCGGTGCGGGTGCCGATCACGCCGTTGGCGACGTAGGAGGAGTAGGTGCCCAGGTCGGTCGCCGAGAGCGTGCTGTCGCTGTGGTCGTCGGCGCGGAGCAGGCTCGGCGAGCCGTTGCTCGCGATGACGGCGAGGTCGTCCTGGGGGTTGTTGGCGCCGGCGTAGTCGCCGATGCTCCACTGGCCGACCGCGTTGACGCCGCTGCCCATGATCGGGAACCAGTTGCCCTGGCCCTCGTAGTAGGACGAGCCGCCGATCACGCCGTCGTGGTTCAGGCCGAGGGTGTGCCCGACCTCGTGCGCGGCGGTGTGCGCGGTGAGGGCGGCCTTGTCCCAGGTCTTGGAGGTGAAGACCCAGGCCGGCTCGAGCCCGCTGGCGTTGTCGCTGGTGGAGTCGAAGCCGCCGACGACGGCGATGCCGGAGCAGTTGCCGCCGCAGGCCTGGCCGACCGCGGCCGCGGAGTCGGTGAAGACGACGTGGTCCCCGTAGGTCTGGTCCGTGGCACCGGCCCGGTTGTACGCCGCCACGCCGGGGTCCTGGGTGGTGACGTCGACGTCGAACGGCGCGAACTTCTCCGCGACCATCCGCCAGACGTTCTGGATGTAGGTCTGCTCGGCGCTGCTGAACGACGCGCTGCCGTCCATGCTCCAGCCCTCGAAGGTGCCGGCCGTCATCGAGGACTGCGCGACCCAGAAGCTGGTCGACGGCAGGGTGTAGCCGTCGAAGTCCAGGTAGATCGTGTGCGTGGAGCCGGGCAGGCTGTGCAGCGCGAAGGTCTGGGAGAGCGCGAACGGCGCGGTCAGCATCGCGGAGGTCGTGCTGGGGGCCGCCTCGGTGCGGGTGGCGGCCTCGTCGACGTAGTAGAGGCTGCCGTCGCGGGCGACCCAGGCGGTGGGGTCCTCGGTGAGGACCGAGGCGAGCTTGGTGCTGGACATCTCGTTGCCGGCGGCGGCGGTGGMGAGCCGGTCGCCGAGGGCGGCGACGGCGGCGTGGCCGCGGGCGGGGCGGTCGAGGAGCTGGGGGCGGTGCGCGGACCCGGGGCCGGGTCGCGCCGCTTCGGCGGGCGCGTGGAGGGCCGCGGTCGCCAGCGTCAGCGCTGCGACCGGGACCAGGAGGGTGCGGAGTGGGAGAGGCACCCCGCTAGTCTGCGCAAAACGGACATAAAGGGCAAGAAGTGCGAAAGTGGCATTTTGTGCATTTCAGATTTGTGCAGCGAACGCCCTCGCGATCTCGGACCCCAGGTGCGCGTTGTTCTTCACCAGGGCGATGTTCGCGGTCAGGGAGTCGCCGCCGGTGATCTCGACGATCCGGCCGAGCAGGTACGGCGTGGTGTCCTTGCCGGTCACGCCGAGCCGTTCGCAGTCGGCCAGGGCCTGCTCGATGATCGCGTCGATCCGCTCGTGCGGGATCTCGTCGGACTCCGGGATCGGGTTCGCCACGCTCACCCCGCCCGCGATGCCGAGGTCGTCCTTCGCCTTCATCAGCGCCGCGATCTCCTCCGCGGAGTCCACCCGCAGCGGGACGGCGTACCCGCTGGTGCGGGTGTAGAACGCCGGGAAGTCGTCGGTGCGGTACCCCAGCACCGGCACGCCGAGGGTCTCCATCCGCTCCAGGGTCAGGCCGATGTCGAGGATCGACTTCACCCCGGCCGAGATCACCGTCACCGGGGTCAGCGCCAGCTCGGTGAGGTCGGCGCTCTCGTCGAAGCTGCTGGTGGCGCCGCGGTGCACGCCGCCCAGGCCGCCGGTGGTGAAGACCCGGATCCCGGCCAGCGCGGCCAGCCGCATCGTCGCCGCGACGGTGGTCGCGCCGTGCTCGCGGCGGGCGACGACGTACGGCAGGTCGCGGATCGAGACCTTCCGGATCCTGTGCTCGCTTCCGGGGGCCTCGCCGGACCCGAGCAGCTCCAGCCCGGCGTCGTCCAGCCCGATCCGGGGCACCCCGTCCAGCACCGCGATCGTCGCCGGGGTGACGTCGTGGGAGCGGATGATCTCCTCGACCTCGCGGGCCATCGCCACGTTGTCCGGGTAGGGCATCCCGTGGCTGATGATCGTGCTCTCCAGCGCGACCACCGGCCGGCCCCCGTCCAGCGCGTCGCGCACCTCCTCGGTCATCCGCAGCTCGATCATCCGGCGGTCCTCCGCTCGCTCAGGGTGCTGGYGACCAGCGCCTCGGTCAGGTCCGGGTGCACCGCACTGGCGCACCCGACGGTCAGCCACGCGGCCGCGGTCGCGAACCAGGCCGCGTCCACGACGCTGCTGTCCGGATCCGCCCGCAGCCGGTGCACGTACGCCGCCAGCATCGCGTCCCCGGCGCCGGTGACGTCGACCACCGGGGCCGGCGGCAGCGCCACCGTGACCGGGTCCTGCCCGGCCCGGTGCAGCGTGCTCCCGTCCGGGCCGGCCCGCAGCCACAGCACCCGGACGCCGGCGTCGTGGGCGCGGGCGATCGCCGCGTCCTGGTCGTCGGTGCCCGCCCAGGCGGCGAGCTCGGCGGCGTTCGGGGTGAACGTGTGCAGGTGGGTCACCGCGCCGGCCAGCCGGGCCGCCTTGGCGACGCCGACCGGGTCCAGCGCGACCGGGACCCCGGCCGCCGCGGCCAGGCCCAGGCAGTGCGCCACCGTCCCGGTGCGCAGGTTGCCGTCGAGCACGAGCCAGGACGCCCCGTCGAGCAGGTCGGCGTCGAGATCGTCGGGAGAGACGGAGTCGGTGGCGGCCATGTCGGCGACGCCGACGACCAGGCTGCCGTCCGCGTCCAGGGTGGCCGTGTAGGTACCGGTCGCCAGGTCCGTACGGCGCCGTACCCGGGAGGCGTCCACGCCGAGGTCGGCCAGCCCGCCCAGCAGCAGGTCGCCGGCGTGGTCGCAGCCGACCGCGCCGGCCAGCCGGACCGGGCTGCCCAGTCGGGCCAGGTTCTCGGCGACGTTGCGTCCGACCCCGCCCGGCGCGGTCACGGTGCGCCCGGGGTTGCTCGTCGCCGGGACGACGGGCTCCAGCACGCGCGCGAGGGTGTCCAGGTTGATGCCCCCGACCACCACCACCTCGCTCACCCGAGCAGGCTACCCAGGCGCCTCCCCAGGCGCCGTCCCTAGCCGGTCGCGGTCGCCGCGCCGTACCGCTCCCGGGTCGCCAGCGCCCAGGCGCTGACCGGCTTGAGCGCGGCCGCGGCGCCGAGGATCAGGCCGCCCATCACGAACCAGCCCGGCCGGCCCCACTCGATGCAGAGCACCGTGATCATGGTCGGCGCGACCACATTGGCCAGGCTGAAGCCGAGCCCGGCGAAGCCCTGGTACTGGCCCTGCCGCTCGGTCGGTGCGAGCCCCATCGAGACGCCCCACTGGCCGCCGCTGGTGATCATCTCGCCGACGACGTGCACCGACGATCCGACGATGAGCAGCGCCACCGCGACGACCTGTCCGGGTCCGTCGGAGAGCGCGATCACCGCGAACCCGGCGGCGATCCAGACCCCGCCGCGCACCATCGCCGCGGCGGCGCTGGTCACGTCGTCGGCGCCACGGGCGAGCCGGACCTGGAAGAGGGCGACCGAGACGGTGTTGAGGACCAGCAGAACCGCGACCATCGAGGTCGGGGCCGTGGTGTGCTCACTGATCCAGAGCGGGATGCCGACCTCCATCACGATGAAGTGCATCGCGACGATGCCGGACAGGGCGGTCGCGACGACGTACGGGGTGTCGCGGAGGACGCCGAGCCGCGGCTCGCCCTCGGTGCGCGGGCTCGGCGCCAGGTGGGGCAGCAGCGAGAAGAGCAGGCCGGTGCCGATCGTGCAGACCGCGTCGAGGACGAAGACCGACTTGTAGGCCCAGCCGGTGTCGACCGCCAGTGCGAGACCGCCGAGCAGCGCGCCGAGCGCCATCGACACGTTGGTGACCGCGCGCAGGTACGCCTTGAAGAGGACGCCCTGCCCGCCGGTCGCGATCCGGGCGATGTAGCCGTTGCGGACCGCGTTGCCGCCGGCCTCCATCCCGGTCGTGTACGCCATCACCGCGACCAGGCCCCAGAACTGGTCGACGAACAGCAGGCCCAGCGAGCCGAATCCGGCCAGGACCGTGAACAGCCGCATCACCTCGCGCGGGCCGCGGACGTCGCCGAGGTGGCCGACGGGGACCTGGGAGAACATCCCGACCAGGGCCCCGGCGCTCAGCGCCAGGCCGACCTGGGCCGGTTCCAGGCCGACGATCCGGGTGAAGTAGAGCGCGAACGTGGTGACCAGCGCGCCGCTGCCGCCCCGGCTGACCAGCGTCCCGACGGCGAGGATCCTCAAGTTCGGGTCGGTCGGGATGCCGTGCCTGGTCAGCGGCTGCACGTTCAAGAAAGATGCTCCTGCGGGTCGGGCGAACCCCCGCAATCTACGTCGCCGGCACGACCGCGGGCACGTGGATTTTCGCCCCGGGCCCCTGTGTCGAGAACGCGACGAGGGCCGGTGGGGGAAGCTCCACCGGCCCTCGTACCCGCCCTCAGACCTTCCGCAGCACCGCCGTGACGATGCCGAGGATGGAGGCGTTGTTGCCGTCGATCGGCTCGTACGCCGGGTTGTGCGGCATGAGCCAGACCTGGCCGTCCTTGCGCTTGAACGTCTTCACGGTGGCCTCGCCGTCGAGCAGCGCGGCCACGATGTCGCCGTTCTCCGCGGTCTGCGCCTGCCGGACCACGACGTAGTCGCCGTTGCAGATCGCGGCGTCGATCATCGAGTCACCGGCGACCTCGAGCATGAACAGGGTGCCCTCGCCGACCAGCGTCTTCGGCAGCGGGAAGATCTCCTCGACGCGCTCCTCGGCGAGGATCGGGCCACCGGCGGCGATCCGGCCCACCAGCGGCACGTGCGTGGCGTCCGGGACGGCGTCGCCGATGCCGGTGACGTCGATGTCGGAGTCGTCCGCGCTGGAGATCGCCTTGCGGGCCGCCATCAGCTCGGGGAGGAAGACCTCCAGGGCGCGCGGCCGGTTGGGGTCGCGGCGGATGAAGCCCTTCTGCTCCAGGACCCGCAGCTGGTGGGCGACGCTGGAGGAGCTGGCCAGACCGACCAGCTCGCCGATCTCGCGGATGCTCGGCGGATAGCCGCGCTGCTCGATCGCGTCGCGCAGCACCGCGAGGATCCGCTTCTGTCGCGGGGTGAGGCCGGTCGCGTCCGGCGGAGCGTCGGGGAGCTCGCTCACCGAGCCCAGGCCGCCACCGCGGGTCTCGCTGCCGCTGTCGGTTCCGCTCTCGGGTCCGCTCTCGTCAGTCGCCATAGAGGGACCGTAGACCCAACCGGGGGCCGAGTTCAAACACATGTTCGAACGGGCGTGTCGCCCACGACCCGACACGCTGTTCGAACATATGTTCTTGACACCGTTCGAACACCTGCTCTAACTTCGTACACGTGTTCGATCGAACGTCTGGTCGAGCGGCGCCGACAGAGATTGTCGGTGGCTCTCGATAGACATCGCTCGACAACGAGAAGGGGTCACACAACCTTCCCGGTCCCGCATCAACAGGAGATGGGGCCGGGGCTTCCCCAGGAGGTAGGACCATGAGCACGCTGAGCATTTCCCCCGCATTCGTCTCCGGCCCGGCCATCGCGCCGCGCCTCGCGCGCACGTCGACGGTGAAGCTGACCCGTCGCGGCCGGATCGTGGTCCTCCTGACCTTCCTGGCGTGCGCGTTCGCGGTGATGGTCGCCTTCGGCGGCTGGGCGACCGCGACCCACGACTCCGGGACGCAGGAGTCGGTCCGGGTCGTCGAGGTCGAGCCCGGCGACACCCTCTACGACATCGCCGGCCGGATCGCCGAGCCCGGCAAGGTCCGCGAGATGGTCCACCACATCCAGCAGCTGAACTCGCTGCCCAGCGCCGGCCTCCAGGTCGGCCAGAAGATCGCCGTGCCGATCTCCTGAACCCCTCGCCGGCTCCGAACCGGAGAGGCACAACTGAATAGCTCGACGGCCGCCTCGACCCCGGCCGTCCAGCATGTGTGGGAAGCGCGAGGGCGGCACCGGGAAGGGTGCCGCCCTTTCGCGTTGCCCACCGTCGGTGGTTGAGGAGGTCGCGCAGCGACCGTCTCGAAACCTCAGGCCGCACCAACCCCTATCCCTCAGGCCCGCGCCGCGCCCTCGCTGAGCAGGAACTGCGCCCCCGTGTACGTCGCCATCACGGCCGTCTCGAGCTGCGGGGGAGGGTTCTTCAGCAGGAACTTCCGGGTGCCGAGGATCCCGTCGGAGATCATGAACAGGGTGGCGCCGAGGATGCTGAGCCGGCGTGCCGCCTTCGGCATCGCCGGGTCGAGCTGGGTGGCGGCGGCGACCGTGCTGGCCAGGACGGCGGAGTAGCCGGCGATCGTCGCGCCGAGCGTCTTGTCCTGCTTGGCGGCGCCGACGATCATCCCGGGCGCGGTGACCGCCCAGAGCGCGGCGACGGCCTTCGGGCCGGGCTGCGGGGTCGCGGCCCGGTTCCTCCGGAAGCCGGTGATGTAGGCCGCGTGGCCGAGCGCGAACGACCCGCTCCCCGCGGCGAACGTCTGGGTGCTGTGGCCCATGAGCAGGACGTCGCCGCCCCAGCCGCCCGCCTGGGCGATCAGCGTGCTGGTCCGGAGCGGGGACTTCGCCGCGTTCGGGTTCGTGGCCAGCGAGGCGGCCAGCGTCGGCATCAGCAGCGGCTTGGTGAGCGCCCGGGCGCGGTGCGCGTTCGGGTTGGCCGATCCGGAGAGCAGGGAGTCGGCGATCGCGAGGCCCGCGTAGGCGAGCTTGAGCTTGGTCGAGGTGAGCACGCGCTGAATCTAGCCGCGACCGGGTCCGGACGCCTCCGACTCCGGCAGGAGATGCGCCCCCGCCTCCGGGTCCGGAGGCGGGGGAGCGATGTCCCTGCCTCGGAGGGTCAGCCGACGGACTCTCCGGTGCGCCCTGGTTCCGTGTGGGCGCCGCACCCGCCAGCAGCGCCAGCGCAACCATGGCGGCGTACCGGACATTCGTCCCCTCCGAGCCCGAGGTGCAGCGACCCGGGAAGTCTGCGCGGAAGGAGCCCGGCGCCGCTACGCCCGACCGGCGATCTGTGGATAACGTCCGTGCATGGCCGGGTACTCAGGAACGCCGCTGGAGAAGAAGCTCGGCGTCAAGGACGGGGTGACGGTCTTCCTCGACAAGCCGCCGGCCGGCTTCACCCTCGAGGCGCCGACCACGATCCGGCTCCCGAAGCAGGCGGCGCTGACCCTCACCTTCCACACCGAGCAGCGCACCCTCGCCCGCCGGATGCCCGAGCTGATCGAGCGGACCGAGCAGGCCGGGATGATCTGGGTCTGCTGGCCGAAGAAGGCCGCTCGCAAGCTCGGCTACGAGACCGACCTCGACGAGAACCTGGTCCGCCGGGTCGGCCTCGACGCGGGCATGGTCGACGTGAAGGTGTGCGCGATCGACGAGGTGTGGTCCGGCCTCAAGTTCGTACGCCGGCTCGCGGATCGGACCTGACCCGACGGTCAGCGCTTCGCCCGCCGACCACCCGGCGGCGTGCTCGGCCGGTCCGGCGCGACGTCGCCGCGCAGGATCGCCATCAGCTTGCCGCCGAGGATCAGGCACATGAACAGGCACGCGGTGGCGCCGAGGGTGGCCATCACCAGGAACACCCAGGCCAGCGATTCCCCGTTGCGGGCCTGGCCGCCGAAGTCGATGGCCGCCCAGACCAGGTAGCCCCAGGCCACGATCGTCACGGTCATGCCGGCGGCGAGGCGGAGGAACCGTTGGCGCAGGGCGCCGCGGTCGACCGGTGCCGGTTCGCCCGTGTGCTTGCCCACGGCGGACATTCTGGCCGATGTCGCGAGGTGAGTCGGGACCGCACCGCAGATCACACCCGAGAACGCTGCGGCCGACACCTGTCCGGTTCCCGCTCAAAAGCCCGTTTCGAGGAACTGTCGGTGGCCCCTGGAAGAGTGGGCGACACGCCGATCAGAGGACCAGATCAGGGCCCTGACCTGCACGTTTACGAGGAGGCGAGGATGGCCGAGAAGTTTTCCTACCCCGGTGTTGCGTGGGCCACACGCCAGGCGTACGGTTACCCCTACATCTAGTAGTTACACGGATGTAGTTATCCACATCTAGTTCCACAGGAACCGGGCCTCTGTACACAGAAAGAGGCGGTTTTCCACCGGAATCCACAGCCCTAGCCACAGGTTCTCTCCTAGAGAGCCGCCCTCGAGAGGAGGCCTGCGATGCACTGTCCCTTCTGCCGGAGCACCGACACCCGGGTCCTCGACTCCCGGGTGGCCGAGGACGGCTCCGCGATCCGCCGGCGGCGTACCTGCCCGTCGTGCGAGAAGCGCTTCACCACCGTCGAGCAGATGCAGCTCACGGTCCTGAAGCGGAGCGGGGCCAGCGAACCGTTCAACCGGGACAAGGCAGTCTCCGGGGTCCGCAAGGCCCTCAAGGGACGCCCGGTCTCCGAGGACGACCTGGCTCGCCTGGGGCAGACCGTCGAGGACAGCCTCCGTGCCGGGGGCTGGGCCGAGGTCCCGGCTCACGAGGTCGGACTCGCCATCCTCAGCCCGCTGCGTGAGCTCGACGAGGTCGCGTACCTCCGGTTCGCCAGCGTCTACCGCGCCTTCGAGTCGGCCGACGACTTCGAGACCGAGATCGCGATGCTGCGCGCCGAGCGTGCCGATCAGGCCGCCGCGAAGCAGCCTCAGCCCACGGGCTGACCACAAGCTGCCCGGAGGGGTGTGGTGGGGAAGCCGCTTCCCTCCGGGCGACCAGCAGAGCAACGAGAAGCACACAACCAGCCAGTTCGACGACGAACGAAGGGGAACCAAGCATGACCGAGACGGCGAGCGGGGCCGCGAAGGCCGGATCGCGGCGTACCACCAAGGGCCTGAAGATCGAGCGGGTCTTCAGCACCGAGGGCGTGCACCCGTACGACGAGATCACCTGGGAGCGTCGCGACGTCGTCCAGACCAACTGGAAGACCGGCGAGTCCGTCTTCGAGCAGCGCGGAGTCGAGTTCCCCGACTTCTGGAGCGTCAACGCCTCCACCATCGTCACCACCAAGTACTTCCGCGGGGCCGTCGGCACCGACGCCCGCGAGTGGAGCCTGCGCCAGCTGGTCGACCGGGTCGTGAAGACCTACCGCAAGGGCGGCGAGGACCACGGCTACTTCGCCTCGGTCAAGGACGCCGAGCTCTTCGAGCACGAGCTCACCTGGCTGCTGGTGCACCAGTACTTCTCGTTCAACTCCCCGGTCTGGTTCAACGTCGGCACCGCCTCTCCCCAGCAGGTGTCCGCGTGCTTCATCCTCGCCGTCGACGACTCGATGGACTCGATCCTGAACTGGTACAAGGAAGAGGGCTTCATCTTCAAGGGCGGCTCCGGTGCCGGCCTGAACCTCTCCCGGATCCGCTCGAGCAAGGAGCTGCTCTCCTCGGGCGGCACCGCCTCGGGCCCGGTCTCCTTCATGCGCGGCGCGGACGCCTCCGCGGGCACCATCAAGTCGGGCGGCGCCACGCGTCGTGCGGCCAAGATGGTCGTCCTCGACGTCGACCACCCGGACATCGAAGAGTTCGTGATGACCAAGGCGCGCGAGGAGGACAAGATCCGCGCGCTGCGTGACGCCGGCTTCGACATGGACCTCGGCGGCGCGGACATCACCTCCGTGCAGTACCAGAACGCCAACAACTCCGTCCGCGTCACCGACGAGTTCATGCGTGCGGTCGAGGACGGCACCGAGTTCGGCCTGCGCTCGCGCAGCACCGGCGAGGTCATCGAGACCGTCGACGCCCGCGACCTGTGGCGCAAGATCGCCACCGCCGCGTGGGAGTGCGCCGACCCGGGCATCCAGTACGACTCGACCATCAACGACTGGCACACCAACCCGGAGACGGGCCGGATCACCGCGTCGAACCCGTGCTCGGAGTACATGTCGCTCGACAACTCCTCCTGCAACCTGGCGTCGCTGAACCTGCTCAAGTTCCTCAAGCCCGACGACACCTTCGACGCGCCGCTGTTCGCCAAGGCCGTCGAGCTGATCATCACCGCGATGGACATCTCCATCTGCTTCGCGGACTTCCCGACCGAGTCGATCGGCAAGACCACCGTCGACTACCGCCAGCTCGGCATCGGCTACGCCAACCTCGGCGCCCTGCTGATGGCGATGGGCCTCGGGTACGACTCCGAGGGCGGCCGCGCGATGGCGGCGACGATCACCTCGCTGATGACCGGTACGTCGTACAAGCGGTCGGCGGAGCTCGCCGGCGTCGTCGGCCCGTACGCCGGCTACGCCCGCAACGCCGAGGCCCACAAGCGGGTCATGCGCAAGCACCAGGCCGCCAACGACATCGTCCGCACCCTCGGGGTGGCCGACAGCCAGGTGCACAAGCTGGCCACGAAGGCGTGGGCCGACGTGCTCAAGGTCGGCGAGAAGAACGGCTTCCGCAACGCGCAGGCCAGCGTCCTCGCGCCCACCGGCACCATCGGCTTCATGATGGACTGCGACACCACCGGCATCGAGCCGGACTTCTCGCTGGTCAAGTTCAAGAAGCTCGTCGGCGGCGGCTCCATGCAGATCGTCAACCAGACCATCCCGCGCGCGCTGACCAAGCTCGGCTACGACTCGGAGAAGGTCGAGGCGATCGTCGAGTTCATCGCCGAGAACGGCCACGTCATCGACGCTCCGGGCCTGAAGCCGGAGCACTACGAGGTCTTCGACACCGCCATGGGTGCCCGGGCGCTCAAGCCGATGGGCCACGTCCGGATGATGGCGGCCACCCAGCCGTTCCTGTCCGGCGCGATCAGCAAGACGGTCAACCTGCCGGAGACGGCGACCGTCGAGGAGATCGAGGACATCTACCTGCAGAGCTGGAAGCTCGGCCTCAAGGCGACGGCCGTCTACCGCGACAACTGCAAGGTCGGCCAGCCGCTCTCCGACGGCAAGTCGGACTCGGCGAAGAAGGACCAGGGCGAGACCGTCGCCGAGGCCCCCGCCGTCCAGGTCGTCGAGATCGCCAAGCCGTTCCGCAAGCGCCTCCCGAAGAGCCGCGCTTCGCGCACGACGTCGTTCACGGTCGGCGGCGCCGAGGGCTACATGACCTCCGGTGCGCACGACGACGGCGAGCTCGGCGAGGTCTTCCTCAAGCTCGGCAAGCAGGGCTCCACCCTGGCCGGCGTGATGGACGCCTTCTCGATCGCGGTCAGCATCGGCCTCCAGTACGGCGTGCCGCTGGAGACCTACGTCTCGAAGTTCACCAACCTGCGCTTCGAGCCGTCCGGCATGACCGACGACCCGGACATCCGGATGGCCCAGTCCCTCATGGACTACGTCTTCCGCCGCCTGGCGCTGGACTACATGTCCTTCGAGGAGCGCAGCATGCTCGGCATCTACTCCGCCGAGGAGCGCCAGCGCCACCTCGAGACCGGCTCCTACGAGCCCGTCGAGGAGACCGGGGGAGCCGAGGAGCTCATCACCCACGAGGCCGTCGCCCTCGAGCCCGCCGCCGAAGCAGTGGTCGTCGAGCCCGTCGAGACGCCGGAAGCCAAGGCAGCACCCGAGGTCAAGGTCGCCCACACCAGCGCCGAGCTCCTCGAGAAGATCACCGGCACCGCCGTCGACTCCCCGCTCTGCATGACCTGCGGGACGAAGATGCGGCCGGCTGGCAGCTGCTACGTGTGCGAAGGGTGCGGGAGCACCTCGGGCTGCAGCTGATGTCGTCGGGCACGGAAAGTCCCGCTGACGCGGTCGGCGGGACATTCCGGTAGCAACCGCGAGCTCTTGGCAACGCCGAAGCCCCTGGCTGGAACCTCCGATCTCGGAGGCCCAGCCAGGGGCTTCGTGCGTCACGGCGTCGTCATGCTTGTCCCGGAGCGATAGCGTACAAACGGTTGGTGCACGAAATATGAGGGCACCATGCAATTATTGTCGTGAAGCACGCCCCCGAATGGGAAAGAGTTGTCGATGTCTAGCGCCCAGGCGCGGCCGGTGAAACCGCACTGCCTTGAAACTTCGTCAGAAGGGCGGCCTCACCACAGGCAGACCCGTGACTTCGACGAGGCGCAGCAGATCATCACCGAGGCTTACCTTCCTCACCGCCTGCTGACGACTGCCGGCGCTGAGATCGACATGAATCTCACCAGCGCGCGCCTCGGTGACGTCACTGCCGGCCTTCTGTCCTATGGGCAGACAGTCCATCTCCAGACCGCCGATGCCACGGATTTCCATGTCAACGTCACCGTCGCTGGACGGGCCGCGTCGCGGTCCGGCAACGAAGACCCGCTCCTGACCACGACGGGTCAGGCGACGGTGTTTCCCGCGGGCCAGCCGGCCCAGCTCACCTGGTCGACCGACGCACGACACCTCTGCCTGATGGCTTCTCGAGCCGCTCTTGAGGGCGAGCTCGAACACCTGCTCGGGCGGAGCCTTCCCACGCGGCTCGTGTTCGCCCGCGGCCTGTGCACCGAGGTCAGTCGGCTGTGGCAGCCCGTCCTCGACCTGGTGCAGCAGGAGCTCGATGAGCCGGAGGGCCTGCTGACTCGGTCGCGCGTTGCTCGACACCTCGAAGGCCTCGTCATCGACGGCCTGCTGCTGACCCAGCCACACAACTTCCGCGACCTCCTCCTCAGAGAGGCTCCTCCTGGTGGTGCCGGGGCAGTGGCACGCGCCGCGGAGCTGCTGGAGGAGCTTCCCGGGGATCAATGGACCGTGGTCCGGCTGGCCCAGGAGGTTCACCTCAGCGTGCGAGCACTTCAGTACGGATTCAGGCGAGACTTCGACATGCCGCCGATGGCCTACCTCAAGCGGGTGCGCCTGCGCCATGCGCGTGCGGCGCTGCTGGCGTCCTATCCCGAGACGGCGACGGTCCGCTCAATCGCGCTCGAGTACGGATTCCTCCACCTGAGCCGATTCGCATGCGCGTACCGGAAGGCGTTCGGAGAGCGACCGTCGGAGACGCTCGCCCGCCGTCCTTGAGGAACCGCCGGCTCGGGCGGCCTTCCCGGCGCTGTGCCGGTACGCCGGACCTTCCGACTCCCGCGTGGTGCGCCTGCGCCTCCAGAACAGGACGAACGCGAGCACGCCCGCGGCACCCATGCCGGCGCCCGCCGGGATCCCGTGAAGGGCCAGCCAAGCCACCCTGCGACCAGCGAGCGTCATGGTGTTGGCGGGGACTGCTCCGCTGTTCGGCGGCGAGGTGTCGCGAAACTCCAGGTGGGCATCGTCGCCGGCCAACCGGAGCTGGGTCGGAGTCAGGACGAAGCGCAGCCGAGGCACGAACCGGTGGCCATCGTCGGACACGATCGTGGGAACCACCGCGACATCGACGTGGTCGAGCGGCGTCCCGGTCTCCGCGGCCGCCGCGGCGACTCTCCTGCTCACCGCAGCGCGATCGAGCTGAACCCGTCCGTGGAAGGACGTCCCTTCGAACCGGGAGTTGGACTGCAGCGGAATGCGTGTGTGCCATCCGTTCGAGCCGGACAGCTCGGCATCGACACGCACCGTCCCCGGCCGCCCCGTGTAGTCGTAGCGCACCGCGGCGACCTGGACGACCGACCGGAGGAGCGGGTCGGGGGAGGTCACGGTGGTGCCCTGACGGGCAGCGGCGACCGGGACCCGGGCCGCGTACGAGAACGCCAGCGTGGCCTCCGGCGCCGCGGCCGAGCGTCGCACCGTCGCGGGCCTGGTCCACGCGAAGCACGCCTGGGCTACGAGCGCCACGCTGAGGAGGGCCATTGCGAGGAAGGCGACCCGCCGGGCGCGGGGCGCGGCGGACCGCCCACGCGGGTCGGTCGAGGACCGATGGGGCTGAACCATGTGTCTCTCCTAGGGTTGCGTGGCGGGCACTGCGGTCCCACCCATGGCCCGGACGACGGCGATGGGTGCGAGAGCTTCGGGGTTGCTCGGCACGGGGACGAGGCCGGCGGTGAGGCCGACCATCAGCCGTTGACCACGAGCCGGATGCTGGTCACGTTGAACCTGTCTGCGATGTCGCAGGTGATGTCGCTGTAGTCCATGGCGCCGTCGTCGACGCCCTTCGTGGCCACGTCGGTCCGGGTGACGGTGCAGGGCTCGAGGGCACCACCGTTGACCGAGACCTGGACGACTCCTGCTGCGGTCGACAGGAGCTCCTCGGCCCTGGCCCAGATCCCCGTCGTCGTGTCGGACTGCTGCGTGTACGCGTGCGCCACGACGGTGATCGTGGCTCCACTGACCGCCGGGGAGTCCGTGCCGACCTGCACGGTCCCGGCGTCGATGGTGCTGGTCGCCGTCAACGCCGAGGTGCCGACCAGCATGAGTCCGGCGGTTCCGAGCGCCAGGACCAGCCTGGAGGAGTGACGCATGTCGAACCCGTTCGTCGATGTCCGGAACCACCCCTGCGGGGCCCGCGACACATCCGCGAACTTAGGGAGCACGCGGTCCTTTCCCTGCCCGTTCCGGCGAAGATGAATCGATCGAGCCACTCGGCCGGCGGTCAACCCTGCGCATCCGGGATCGCGCGTGTCCAAAGCGGCTCGACCGTCGGCGTTCACGGGCGCCGCTGTCGATCCGGGTGCTCGGCGACGTCGGCGCCACGCGGCGTGCGCCCGGACGGGAAGGCGAGGTCGATCCATGCAGAGATCGACGTCACGGTGTCCTGGAGGCGCTGGCCTGCGCGCCACAGCGCTTCGAGCGAGCGGGCCGCTCCCGGCGGGAACTCGTCCTGTCGGTCGATGAGCAGCTCGGCGTGACCGAGGATCGTGGTGAGCGGCGTCCGAAGGTCGTGGTTCACCGTCTCGGCCATGGACCGGTTGAGCTCTCCACGGGCCGCGGCCACGAGGCTCGTCACGTCCGTCACCACCGCCCACGCACCCTGCGGTTCGCCGTCGCTCCCCGCGATCGGAGTCGCGTTGACGCGGAGGTGGCGTACGGGCTGCCCCGGGGCTTTCACCGTGACGACGGCGTCGTCGACGACCTCCCCGCGCGAGGCCCGGACGATCGGTACTTCACCGGGTTCGAGGAGCCGGCCGCCGCCCTCGGTGTAGAGGTGGAAGGTCTCGGCCAACGCCTCGGCCCGCACGGCTTCGAAGGTCCGATGCACGAGACGCTCCAGGCCCGGACTCAGCATCGACAGGTGTCCGGCACCATCGAGGACCGCGACGGCCAGGCCGGCGCGAGACATCAGGGTTTCGAGCGCTGCGGGGCCCGCCAAGGGGATGGAGAATGGCGGCTTCTGATCGGTCAGCGTCAGACTCCTAGCTGTTCTCGGCGCTCCCGGGCCCCGAAAGTGTGCGCGGGTCGCCGCCAGAGGAGAAGGCCCTGAGCCACAAGCTGCGCATCCTGGATCGGTGAGTGCGCGGAGTGGCTCATGGTGCGCCGGGTCGCCGGACCGGGCTGCCGTGTTCAGGACGTCGGCGGGATGACGGCGTCACCGTCAGCGCAGAGATCACAGCGGCCACGGCGGCGGCCGCGTAGCCGGCGGGGAGGACCGCATCCAGCGAGCTGTGGCTGTTGAGGTTGAAGCCGAGTCCCGTGACGGTGGCGCCGGTGACACCGGACAACAGAGTGTTCAGGGCCTCGGCACCACGCCTACTTCCGCTCGGGGGAGTTCAGCGTCGCTGACATGGTCAGGCGCCAAGCACGCCGACCGGGCAGTCGTCCAGGCCCGCAAGTTCGGCGCGACCTTCCTGATCCCCGGGGAGGCCCGCTCGCTCGACCGCATCGACGGCCACTTCGTCGTGACGCTGACCGACGGGTCCGAGGTGGAGGCCCACACCGTCGTGCTCGCGACCGGGGTGCGGTACCGGCGGCTCGACGTTCCCGGCATGGACCGGCTCGAAGGTCCGAGCGTCTAGTCCGCGAGCTGCGCGGCGAGCTCGGCCTCGAGGGCCTGCACACCAACGAGCGCCGCGCCCTCAGCGCGACGGCCCTTTTCGTCCTGATCGGGTCCGACCCGCACACCGGGTGGCTCCAGGGCGCGATCGTCGTACGCCTGGTGTACGAGCACCTGCTCAGAGCTGGCCGGCGATGATCGGCGCCGTCGTCAGATCGGACGGTTGAGCGTCTCCCGAAGGGCCCCGGCCAAGCCGTCGAGGCGTCCGGTGAGCCGCACCGCGCGCCCTGCTAGCCGGATTGCGCAGGATGGCGCTCAACGCGTCGCGAAGGCCTGGCAGCGGCACCACCATGGAGTCGTGGGCGCATCCCCGGGCGCTCTCGTGGCGCCTTGCTCCCGGCCCCCATCGCGGAGCAAGGCGCCACCCGGATTCGAGTGGCCGCGGACATCACCGTTCGGCCGCCACTGTGCAGGAGGTGCATGAGGTGCAGGTTTCAGAGCGGCACCCGAGCAGCGTCGGCTCGATCGACATCTCAGACCGATGATGGGTGTTCGTAGGCGCGCTCGCCGCCCCGTCGGAATCGCGGCGGAGCCGGCCGAAGCGCTGCCCGAAGAGCTGCCAGGCCCGACCTACCGGACCAGCGCGTACACCGTCTTTCCCACCGGGTACGACGGGGTCGACGACCCCGCCCGGTCCCGGTGGTGCCTCACCGTCGCCGATGCCGGAGACGGTTGGGTGATCCGCCGTCAGGGCGAGTGCCTGGACATCTTCAACAAGTGGCAACGCGAGCAGGCACTGGACAGTCGGGATGCCGAGTTCCAGCGCACCTGCGTCTACAACGAACATGCCGCGCTCCTGCGCGCCCGACGCATGGTCGACCGTTTGGACGTCGGGGGCGTCACGTTCGAGGAGTTCGTCTGGCGAGTCACCGCCGGTCCGCCCGGAGCCAACGCGTGCCCACGCGAGGATGCCGCAGACTGCGGATGACCTCCCGGACCGGCCGCGGTCCGGCCGTTCTCGTCTCTGGAGGTTTCTCGCGAGACCCACGTAGTGTGCGGACCCATGAAGGAGCGACAGCTCGAGGCCAGAGTCATGCGGTTCGTCCGGGAGATCGGCATCGCCCCCGCGGGCAAGGTGCTCACGGTGGCCTTCGAGCTCACTCGGGGCGTGGTCGTCATCACGACCGACAAGGCCACCTTCACGGCACCTGCCGCGGGCTTGTGGTCCGACTACGTGGCCAACGTGGCGAGGATCAGCCCGCAGCGTGCCCCGCTGATCGAGCGCCCGGAGGAGTGACCACGCAGACCGCGTCTCATGCCGACTGATGCCGGTACGTGTACGCGGCCGCCCGGACCGCCTCGTCGCTCTCCAGGCCCGCACCCAGGGCTCCGCCCAGCGTGGCGAGGGCGCTGGCGAGCAGGACCAGCTTCAGGTAGTCGCCCACGCGAACCGCATGCCCGATGCTCTCCTCGAGCAGATGCGCCGGCACGAGAACCGGCGTGGTCAGCAGTGCGAGCAGAAGCAGCGCGGCGTACAGGAAGAGCACCCCGAGGACGACCGTCCCCGTGGTGGCGAGGTTGAAGAGGGTCACCTGCTTTCCACCGGCAGGGTTCGAACCGCGTTCCCACAGGCCTGCCCCGACGATCAGTGCGGCGGTGATCGCCACGACAGCACCCACTCCGATCGCCGAGAGCCTGGTCCAGCTGAGCGCGTCGCCCAACCGCCAGATGTCGGGCGTGACGAGCGCGAAGACCCCGGTAGCGAGAGCCGTGGTCAGAGCTTTCGACAGCCCCATGGCGAGCCGCCACGGCTGGTTGGCCCGGATCATCCCGACCAGGAGTCGCAGGTTCCCGCTCAGGACCCGCGCTGTGAACATCACGCTGCGGTCGCCGTCGTCCTGCTGGCTCCCGAGCTCGCGGGCGCGGCGCCCGAGGCGCTTCGTGCCGGACGGCGCCTGCTCCTCCGTGTCCCCGAGCAAGGTGCGCACGAGGCCCACGACAGCATCCCGGGTGCGCCGGCGCAGTCCCACCGCGCCGAGCGCCGGCAGGCAGACGACCGCCACCCCGTGCACGGGGCTGGCATGAGCCACGACCGGCCGCCGGTGGGCCCTGAGCGGCAGATCCGTGAGGCAGACCACCAGATCCCAGGACTCCTTCAGGAGCCGCTCGCGCCCCGCCGCGACGAGCGCGGCGTCGTCGGCAGGCGGCTGGACGAGGACGTCGACCACCGTGGGCACCCGCCACCGGACGCCGGGCAGCTGCGCGCTCAGCTCCGCGCGCAGATCGTCGGCGAGATTCGAGGCGACCTCGGTGGCCGTCCCCGGAGTCGAGATGAGTCCGATCACTACCTCACCGGCACTCATGGGGAAGCGGCCGGGCTACACGTCTGGTCCCGACCGTCCTGCCTCATGCTACGAGTGTCGGTTTACGGCGAGGAGTGAAGCAAGGGCTGTGGGGCCGAGGTCCGCTTCGGGATCTCGATCTTCGTGCCCTTGACCCCGATCTGCCCGAGTTCGGCGAAACCGTGCGGAATTCGGCCTTGCGCCACGAAGCTGGTCCCATGGCAGTTGAGCGCACCGAGTTGGTCCGCGAAACAGTCCGGAGCTCTGAGGAGTACCGACGGGTCAAGCAGCTGAGCGATGACCTGTTCGCCCACCTCCTCACGCCGGCCGCTGGCGCGCTGATCGCCCAGGCCAACATGCCAGGGACGTCGAGCGCGCACGTGCAGGCGACGTTCGAGCCGTTCGCGACCAGGCTCGGTTTCTCAAGCGAGAAGAAGGGGCTCTTCGACGGCTACCCGAACAAGGCGCTGCGACCTGACTACTTCCTCCCGATCGAGGGGAACGGGATCCTGTTGGAGGTCGAACGTGGCAAGACCACGACGAACAACATGGATCTGCTCGATCTCTGGAAGTGCCACATCTGTGAGCACGCGGACTACCTGTTCCTTCTGGTGCCGCAAGAGCTCCGACACAACCCCACGATGTCGCCGAAGCGGGAGTACATGGCTGTGGTGAAGCGCCTCGGGTCCTTCTTCATGGACGGCAACTACACGAACGTGAAGGCAGCGCACATCTTCGGCTACTGATCGACCTGGGCCTAGGGGCACTGCGTACGAGTGCGAGTTCGGTCAATCTGCCTCGGGAGATTCTTTCCAGTTCTAACGTCGATTGGAAAGGCGCACAGATTCTCGGAATCTCGGAGGTAGTCATGGCCGATCCCGGTTGGTACCCACAACCCGATGGCTCACAGCGCTACTGGGATGGACAGGTGTGGACCGAACACGTCCAGCAGCCGACGCCAGTGCCTGCGTCAGCTACGAAGACCGGCGCCACCTGGTGGAAGTCGAAGCCCGCCATTGGTGTGGGCGCCGGCCTGTTCGGTCTCATCCTTGGCGTCGGCATGGGCGGATCCGACACCGGTGACGCCGACGCGTTGAACACGCGCATCTCAACGCTTTCCGAGCAGAAGGCTGATCTCAAGCAGGAGGTTGCCAGCCTGGAGGACGACGTCGCAGCGAAGGACAACGCGAGCCAGGCTGCCGTCGACGATCAGGTGGCCGGCGCGGTCGCCGAGGCGAACGCGGCGGCGAAGGCAGCGCAGCAGAGGGCCGTCGCGGCGGCCGTGGCGAAGGAGCGGAAGAAGGCGGACCAGCGTGTCGCCGCCGCCCGCGAGGAAGCGGCCGCGAACCAGCCTCGACCCCTGACTGGCGGGGGAGGCGGAGGCGGCGGAACCGATCCGCATTTCGGGACCTGCGGCGAGGCCAACGACAACGGCTACGGGCCCTACACCGAGGGCGTCGACCCCGAGTACGACTGGTATCAGGACCGGGATGGAGACGGTGTCGTCTGCGAGTCCTGATCTGCGCCGTGGTGCTCCTCGGAGTCGTGTCCGGGTGTGCCTCGCGCGCTCCGGAGCGAGCGCCGGAGAGTTCGTCCGCATCCAGGAGTTCTCCGACCCCGTCGGTGCCTGCGACGAATCCGCCAGGCAGCCAGGTGAACGATGCGGCCTCAGCACTCGATTCGCTGCGCGTGTCCCCCCGTCCACCCGCTCAGTCTGACTACCGGCGTGCGGCGTTCGGAACATCGTGGAGCGACACCGACGGCAACGGCTGCAACCAGCGTGACGACGTACTGCAGCGTGACGCTGTCCCCGGGAGCCTCCGGGTTGGCGAGCAGGGCCGGTGTGACCACGACGTGCTGGCGGGTCGATGGGTCGACCCGTACTCAGGGGCGGATCTGGAGCTCGACGATCTGAAGGATCGGTCGCAGGCCCAGGCGGTGCAAGTCGACCACGTGGTGCCGTTGGCCGAGGCCTGGGTGTCAGGGGCACGAGGTTGGTCCGACGAGCGCCGACGCTTGTTCGCCAACGACCTTGAGGAACTCCTGGCGGTCAGCGGCCGCGTCAATGCCAGCAAGGGTTCAGGCGATCCAGCGGCTTGGCGGCCACGGAAGGCGTACCAGTGCAGCTATGCGAGGAAATGGATCGCGACCAAGCAGCGATGGGACCTCGCGGTCGACCCGAGCGAGGTGCGGGCGCTGCGGGAGATGTTGGCCTTCTGCTGAGGACATGTGGCCGTTCTCGGCTCTGCATTCTTCTGGGGACAGCGCGTAAGAAGTGGGAGGAACTGGCAGTCATTGCTGGTAGACGGCCAGGCACCAGCCCGGCCCGACCAACCAGCGAAAGGCTGCTGACCACATGCGACGCTCGGGCATTCTCGCCACCTTGGTCCTCGCCCTGCTCCTGCCGGCGATTCCGGCAACCGCCGACCACGGCGGCTTCAGTGGGGGCGGCATCAGCGGCCCTGGCGACCAGGTGCCGGCCACGGTCCGCGCCCAGGACGCGGAGAAGCAGAAGGTCGCCGATGCGTACCTTCGCGCTAAGTACGGACCAGGCTCGGCGGCAGCGCTCTCCAAGGCTGCGCGGAACTACGCAGGCCGGTACCCGAAAGCCGCCGAGGGGCGCCTCGGCGGTCGCGCCGGGCGAACACCGGGATCCGCAGAACGTGCTGTCGCGGGGTCGGCGTTGGCGATCACCAAGCTCGATGTCGCCCATTACGCCCAGCTCAAGAGCTACTACTGCGGGCCGGCCACCGGAAAGATGATCCTCGCCTACAAGAACGAGGGGCCCAGCGCTCTGACGGGTGCCGTTCAGAACCAGTACAACATCGGAGACGCGAGCCACATGCGGACGGACATCAACGGGAAGACCGGCTGGGATTCGGGTTTGTTCCGGATCGGCCTGAACAAGTGGCGCGTCGGAACGTCTAACGGCTACTACGTCGACAAGGACTCGCCGACGCCGGCAGAGTTCAAGTCGAATCTGGTCTACGACATCGACAACAGCTTTCCGGTTGCCGCGAATACCGTCGAGACGGCCGGAAAAGCTCATTACAACGGTCATCCGAAGGCCCAGACGATTGGGCACTGGATCGTTGCTCGGGGCTACTACTCCTACGGCGACGGGACGAACTTCCTCGACCCCTCGACGAGCGTCTGGGACTCGGCGCAGCCTGCCTTCACCTCCAGCACTGGCGATTTTGCGGCCACGTACCTGCAGATCAACGGAATCACCTGGTGACGAGACGTACTGCGCTGCTGCCAGCGGCCGCGGTGCTCGCGGTTCTTGGACTGCTTGCAGGGTGTGGCGGCGAGGCACGATCCGAGCCCTCGGCGAAGGCCGCCGCCACCGAGCCTCCGCCGTCGCGTCCCACTGCGCCACCGCCGACCACATCACCCGGGATCGCGGTCACGGGGGTGGAGAGAATCGGCCTTGACCCATTCCGGCGGACGCGCACCTTTTCGGGGTTGGAAGGGGCGAACAGCGTTGAGCTGATCACCGTGGATGGACACGGCTCGCTCCTCCTGGGGCGAAGCAGGGTGTATCGGGACGAGACGGTGCCGGTCAGCGTGCTGAGCATCCAAGAGCAGGACGGAACTGTGTCCCGGATACCGAGTCCGGCCCGAGAGCGTCGGCAGCAAACACTCGGCGGGGCGCTCAACGACGACTGGGCGGTCTGGATGGAGACGACGAGCGCCGGGATCGACACCACGCCGTGGGTGCTCTACGCCTTTGACCGCACAGAGCGCCGGACTCGCGAGATTGCGAAGTCACCCAAGATCGACGGGCGCGACCCGGTTCCGCCGCCCGGCTACACCGGGCCCGCGTTGAGTGGGGGTTGGGTCTCGTGGGCCCAGATCGGCGGACACCGGGGGGCCGAGCGCGTCGACATCTACTCGTGCCGCGTCGCGAGCTGCACGCCGCGCAGGGTTGCTCGACGTTCAGCGTTCCCGTCGGCCCACGGGAACCGGCTCTTCTACATCGACTACCCGTCGCGGCTCGTCAACGGTGAGCCGACACGGCCGTCGAGCATGCGCATCAAGGCATACGACTTCGGCTCCGGTCGCGCATCAACGATTGCGACCGTTCCCCTCCAGGCCGGCCAGTCGCCAGGAGGCTTGGCGGTTGGCGGAAGGCAGGCGCTGTGGATCGTGCGCGGGCCGACGGACTTCGCCCACGTGTACGACCTTGCCACGCACGACGTGACACTGGTGCGGGCGGAGGACGAAGGCGGGTTCGGATATCCCGTCGCTGGCGACGACTTCGTGGCCTGGGGGGAGAGCATGGGCAACTCGCCGGACGAGGTCGGCGGCTACGTGGTGCTCGCGGACGGGCGGCTGCGGTCAGTCGGCAACCACTCAGGGCTTTACGGGTTCGAGGCGAGTGGTCGCTACCTGGCATGGCAGGACGTGCTGCCCCAGGGTGCGCCGTACACGCCGGAACGGGTCCACTGGAGAGTGGGCGAACTCAGAGGGCGGTGAGCCCCCACCCGCTACACGGCGACGATGTTCCCCCGGATCGCCTCCAGCATCTCGGGCCCGACCTCCGGGACCCCGTGGTCCTGCATCGCGTGCACGGTGACGAGCTCGAGGATGCGCTCCTGGGTGTCTTCTTCGAATCGGGCGGAGCAGCCGGGGACGGCGTCTCCGCACGAGAGCTGGAACTTCATGATTCCTCCTGGTCGGTGCTCGGACGGGGGATCCGGGTGTAGAGCACAGTCGTGTCGTCGTCGCCTTCGGCGCCGAGCAGGCCGCCGTGGGCGACGGTGAGGGCGCGGGCGATGTAGAGGCCCATGGTGACGCCGGTGGTGTCGTCGTTGGCGCCGAAGGGATCGAACAGCGCCTTCAGGACGGCGGGGCTGATCGGGGTGCCTTCGCGTACGACGCGGACCTCGGTCCACGCGCTCGTCTCGATGACGTCAACGGCAACGGACGAAGGCGCGGGGTCGCGGTGGGCGGTGAGCCAGAGGTCGCGGAGGATCCGGCTCAGCAGCGCCGGGTCGGCGTACGCGAGCAGCGACGCGCCAGTGCGGACGGCGGGGGAGCCGGGGAGGTCTCGCGCCAGGGCACCCACTGCGACGTGTTCGCGGTTGACGCGGACCCGGCCGAGCGAGACGCAGGCGGCGAGCTCGACGTCGTAGATGCTGGTGGACAACCGGTCGAGGGAGTCGGTGAGGACGTCGATCGCCCGGGCGGCGTCCTCGGGCGGCAAGCCCTCCTCGGCGAGCTCCATCGCCCAGCCCTTGGCCACGGTCACCGGGGTCCGGAGCTCGTGGGCGAAGGTGGCGAGGAACCGGTCGCGCTGGCGCGCCTCGTCAGGATCCGGTCGGTTGGTGACGGCGGCGGTACCGGCGACGAGGAAGTCACGCACCCAGCGGTGCACGACCTGGGCCTCGATGTCCCACTCCGCCGCCACGCTCTCGGCCTCGCGTCCGCTGAGCACCTCGAGCACCATCGCCACCCGCGGGTCGACGTCGGAGGTGACGGCGACCCGGGGATCCCCCGAGCCGCCCGCCGACGTCTGTCGTGCGAACTCTGCCCGCCCCAGGATCCGTGCGTCCGGCATCGCGGCTTCCGTCATCCCTGGTACGCGTATCCCCAAGGCGTCGCCGGACCGAACGCGTACGCGACCGGCGGTGCATCGCCCTTGTGGACGGCGCAGTAGGTGTCCCGCGGCCCGGTGGAGCTCAGCAGCGGGACGTACGACATCCCGGTCAGGATGGTCTGGGCGGCCGTGTTGGCCTCGTTCTCGATGTTCGCGGCGACGGCCGCGCGCGCGGCCGGGGTCGTCGCGGAGACGAGCGCTTCGGCGTTGCGCCAGGCGTTCTCGCGCCAGGCCGAGACCATCTGGAACAGGGTGGCGTTCCCGATGCCGAGCGGATCGGCGGTGTCGTCGATGCTCGGGTCGAAGCGGGCCGCGAACTCGGAGATCAGAGCCGACGTCGCCTGGTAGAGCCATTCCTCGACAGCGTCGTAGTCGCGCTTGCGGCTGCTGCCGTCCGGGGCGACGAGACCGACGGCCGCCATCACGTACGGCAGGTCGCGGTTGATGTGCGCGTTCATGCCGAGCAGCAGGTCGCCGGCACCGCTGACGCGCTTGTTCTTCGCAGCGTCGAACGCGGTCAGCCAGGAACTCGGGACGGCGGCACGGTTGCCGTTCGTCCAGTTGTAGTAGGCGTCGGTGTAGTACCGCGCGAAGACCGCGTCGACGTGGTTGAAGTAGGGGACGTCCTCGTAGTAGCCGGGGATGTCGCGGGTGAAGCCGTACAGCTGGGTCATCCGCACGTACGCGCGGGCGAAGATCGCGTTGTGGCTGCACGCGCTCGCCGTCTGGTCCGCGATCCGGCTCTGCTCCTTGAGCGTCGCCTGCAGGCAGTTCGACCGGCCGGCGGCACAGTCGTTGTCGCTCGCCGGGACGTACTCGTCGGTCCACCCCGGCAGGTACGACGACCACGGGACGTACGGGACCAGATCGGCCCGCGCCGGTGACGCCGCGCCGAAGGCGGACAGCGTGGTGATCAATCCTGTTGCGACGATCCCGACAAGGACTCGGGACCCACGCACCAACTTTGCCGACATCGCACCCTCCCCAGAGCGTTGTTCGCGCAATATGGGAGCATCGTCCGTTTTCGGGAGTTTGTCTAGGGGTGCACGAAAATCCGCCGTGTCGCAGCACGTCCGGTGGCCATCGCTCCGTCCTGCGGTTGCGGGTGGCTCGCTGCGTCTCGACAGGCTCGACGACCAGCCGGCGGGCGGGCTCGGCCGATCGAACCCCCGGGCCTAACGCTGACTGTTCCGCACGCAGCCGGCCGCCCGTCCCACCATCCGCAGCCGGCGCAGGTCACCGGACCCGTAGCGGTGGTTGGTGGGCAGCACGACCGGGTACATGACCTGGCTCGGTTCCAGCACGTGATCGAGGCCGACGAGGTGGCCGAGCTCGTGGAGGTAGACCTGGCCCCAGGTGATCGGGCCGGTGGGGGCGAAGCCGGTCCGGAGGCCGACCGTGCGGTCGAGCCGGATCAGGCCGGCGGTGTTCTCCCAGACGCCGTCGTGCTGGTCGATGTCGGTGGTGGTGCGGGCGGCGACCGGCCCGCGCAGGTCGGGGGTGGTGGCCGGGCTGCTCCAGCGGACGGTGACGTCGGCGGCCCGGCGGCCGACGTACACGAAGGTCATCCCGGTGGCGGCGGCGACGGTGCGGAAGGCGCGGCGGAGGTTGCGGGTGCCGGCGGCGTACGGGCTGCGGCCGACGATCCGGTAGGTGATCGGGTGGCACGGGTCCCAGCGCACGCCGTACAACCCGTACGCCGGCAAGCCGCGGTCGACCGCCGTTGACTTGGTGGCGGGGTCGGCCGGACCGGGCGACACCGTCAGGACGCCGGCCAGGACGATTCCCAGCAGGGCAGGGCGGAACAGCACGGCACTCACCCCTCGAATCAGGCGGCGACGACCCGGACGTCGAGATCAACGGGGGTGGTGAGAGCCCGGCGAACTGGCCAGATCCGGCCTGTCCTGGTGGGCGTTCCCGCGGACTGGCCGCGCAGTGGGCCTGTCCTGGTGGGGGAAGTTCCCCGTCAGAACCCAAGATGCGCCTCGGAGCGTGCAGATACAACGGCCCGAAGTGATCAGGGACATGCCGGGGATCCGTGCTCGCGACTGCTTACCCGTGGGTAGCATCCGCGCATGACCGACCGGAAGATTCCGCGCGACCGCACCGACGACTACGGCGCGGACGCGATCAAGGCACGTCAGGAGTTCGTCCGCGAGCACACCGGCAACGCCGTCGAGCACCAGGCGTCGTACTCGCTGGACCCGGCCACGCTGCCCGGCAACATCGAGAACTTCTTCGGCGTCGCGCAGGTCCCGATCGGTCTGGCCGGCCCGCTGCTGGTCAACGGCGAGCACGCGCAGGGGGAGTTCTTCGTCCCGCTCGCCACCACCGAGGGCACGCTGGTCGCGTCGTACAACCGCGGCATGAAGCTGTGCCGCGACGCCGGCGGCATCACCACGACGGTGCTGGACGACAAGATGCAGCGCGCCCCGGTGTTCTCGTTCGCCAACGCCCGCGAGGCGAAGGCGTTCAGCGCCTGGCTCGACGAGAACTTCGAGCCGATCGCCGCCGCCGCGGAGACGACGACGTCGTCCGGGAAGCTGCTCGACATCCAGAAGTTCTCGGTCTCCAAGCTGCTCTACACCCGCTTCAACTACAGCACCGGCGACGCGGCCGGACAGAACATGACCGGCAAGGCGACGTTCGCCGCGTGCGCCTGGATCAAGCAGAACTACCCCGGTGAGCTGCACTTCCTGCTCGAGGGGCAGTTCGCCACCGACAAGAAGACCTCGGTGGTGAACATGCTGCACACCCGCGGCAAGCGGGTGGTCGCCGAGATCACGCTGCCCGCGGCACTGGTCGAGGAGCAGATGCACGTCTCCACCGACAAGCTGTTCAGCGCCCGCCTCAAGGGCCAGCTCGGCTCGATCATGTCGGTGACGAACAACAACGGGAACCACTCCGCCAACGGCATCACGGCACTCTTCATCGCCACCGGCCAGGACGTCGCGAACGTCGCGGAGTCCTCTGCCCTGTACGGGTTCTCCGAGCTGCTCCCCAACGGCGACTTCTACGCCTCCGTGACGCTGCCGTCGCTCATCGTCGCCACGTACGGCGGCGGCACCGGCCTCGCCACCCAGCGCGAGGGCCTGGAGATGCTCGGCTGCTACGGCGCCGGGGGAGTGCACAAGTTCGCCGAGATCGTCGCGGCGACGGTGCTGGCCGGGGAGCTCTCCCTCGGGTCGGCGGTCGTCGCGGAGGAGTGGGTCCAGGCGCACGACGATCTCGGCCGCAACCGGGCCTGACGGCCGCGGAGCAAACCTCTCAGCTCCGGTCCGCGCCTGCCGATGTCGATGATGTACCCCTGCGGCCCGGAGCCGCTGACCTGCTTCCGAGGAGCAACGTGAACTTCCCCTCCCTGTCGAGGATCCTGCCTGCCCGTCGAGTCCGCCGCAGTGCCGCCGCCGTCGTCGCGGCCCTGGCGGTCACGACCGCCGGCGTCCTGACCGCTGGTGCCGCCGTCGCCGACCCGGCGCCTCAGACCATCGACTTCCCGGCACTCTCCGACGGCAGTGTCGGTGGTCTCCAGAACCTGCACGCGGTCGCCGACTCGGGCCTGCCGGTCTCCTACACGGCGGAGCCGGCCGAGGTCTGTTCCGTCGGCCACAGCGACGCGAACCAGGTCGACTACGTGCACACGCTCAGCCCCGGCACGTGCACCGTCACCGCCACCCAGGCCGGCGACGGGACGACGGCTCCGGCCGAGCCGGTCGCGCAGTCCTTCGAGGCCGCGGCGGTGATCTCGTTCTACCGGATCTTCGACCGCGCGATCGGGTCCGAGCAGACCCTGCAGGCGTACAGCGTCGGGACCGAGGACCCGGTCACCTTCGCCGCTTCGCCCGCCGACGTCTGCGAGGTCGCGCACGTCGGCGCCGCCGACGTGGTGCGGTCGCTCGCGGTCGGCACCTGCACGGTGACCGCGTCGTCGGTCCCCGGCGGCTCGTACGCCGCTGCGCCCGACGTCTCGCAGACCTTCGAGGTCTCCAAGCGCTACCAGCGGGTGGAGATCGCCTACCTGCAGGGCCTCAAGGTCGGTGAGCGCCAGCCGGTCCACGCGACGACGACCTCCGGGCTGCCCCTGACCTACAGCGTCGGCGACAACGCCGTGTGCTCGATCGTCGAGTCCGAGACGGGACCCGAGGTCGTGGCCGTCCACGACGGAAGCTGCACCGTGACCGCGAGCCAGGCCGGCACCGCGGAGTACGCAGCAGCGTCCTCGGGGACCTCGTTCTACATCGAGTCCGTCAACACGCCTCCGGTGGTCCGGGGCGGTGCGACCTCGCAGGTCGCCGGGAGCACCCGGACGCTCGTGGTCGACGCCAGCGACGTCGACGCGCAGACGTTGACGATCACGACGACGAACAACGTGCCGGCCAACAACAAGGCGGGCTTCTCGGTGACGCCGCTCCCCGGCAACAAGCTGGCGATCCGGTCCTCGATCTGGTTCACCGGCGTCGTCCGGATCACCGTGACCGTCACCGACACCTGGGGCGCCACGGCCACCGCGACGATCACCGACACCGTGTACCCGCCGGCCGTGACCGGCCTGGTCGCCAAGCAGAAGCGCACCGGCAAGGCGACCGTGAGGTGGAAGGCGTCCCCGGTCGAGATGGCGGTCTACGAGATCCGCGTCGGTGCGAAGGTGGTGGCGAAGACCACCGCTGCGTCCGCGAAGATCCCGCACGTCGCCGCCGGCAAGAAGGTGACGGTCACGGTCCTCGCCTACGGGACGCGCTCGCCGGCGGTCTCGGTCAAGCCGCGACGCGCCTGAGTCGTGCCCCGAGCCCTGCTCCACCCGCTTCTGCTCTACCCGGTCCTGCTCGTCTCGCTGCTCGCGCTCGCCTCACCCCTGCGAACGCCCGCTGATCGTTCGTCCACCGCTCCAGAACCCCTGACCACCCGGGCGGTGGGCGGCGTACCGGTCGAGACCGCGAACGCCCCCGTCGCGGTCCTTCCCGGATCCCCCATCGCCGCCCACCGCTACGGGCTCTTCGGACTCCGCTGGGACCCGTGCCGGCCGATCACCTACCGGATCAACGCCCGGGGTGGCTACCGCGGTTCGACCGCCGACCTCCGGTTCGCGTTCCGCACGATCGGCCGGGCCACCGGCATCGTCCTCGTCTACCAGGGCCGGACGAACCGGGTGGCGTTCCAGAGCGGTCGCGACCCCCGTGCCGACATCACCGTCTCCTGGGCTTCGCCCTCCCAGGTACGACGCCTCCGCGGCCCGGTCGCCGGCCTCGCCAGCACCGCGATCGTCCGCCACGACGGGGTGGTGGAGAACGTCCGGGGGCAGATCGCGCTCGACCGGACCCAGGAGGTCCGGCCCGGCTACGCGACCAGCGGCCCGCCGACCTGGGGGCAGGCGTTCCTGCACGAGATCGGCCACGTGATGGGCCTGGACCACGTGAACGGGCGCCGGCAGGTGATGAACCCGGCGATCACCCGGTGGAACCACGTGCTCGGGATGGGGGATCTGCTCCGGCTCCGGCTGGTCGGCCGTGCCGCGGGGTGCATCGCGAACAGCGCGCGGTGAATCAGTAGCCGTAGGGCGTGAGCTCTTCGTCGAGGACCACGACGCCGGGGTCGGTCGGGTCGACCTTGACGGCGATGCTCGCGCCGGGCTGGACCTTGCTCAGCATCAGCTGCGAGATCAGCTGGCGCGCGAGCACCACGCGCGGTGCCGCGCCGGGTGCGGTGACCTCGAGCTCGAGGTCGACGTACGGGTGGTTGTTCAGGCTGCCGCTGGTCTGCGCCCGCAGCACGGTCGCGGTCGCCGGGGTGCCGTCGGCCCAGACCCGCCGCCGGAGGGTCTTGCTGCTCCGCCAGGTGCGGAAGGCGTACCCGCCGAACGCGAGGGCGGTGCCGACGGCGAGGACGGCGGTCAGCGTGATCACGACCGGGTTCTGCGTGATCAGGGCGATCACGAGGAAGACCCAGAACAGGCTTCCGGGCAGCAGGACCAGCCGGTTGACCGGCTTGTCGGTGATCGGCCTGCGCACGGCAGTATTCGACCAGATCTCACGCGCGCCGGGAAGAAACAGCGGCCTGCTCCGTGACGGCGGGGGCCGCTTTCGCGTCTATCTCCCGGAACGCCCGAAAAGGTCGGGCGGCCATCCCCGAGTGTGGAAGCCCTCCCATGCCCCTGCGCCCCCAGTCCTCGCTGCCGCATGCCCTGACGACGGCCCTGGTCCTCGGACTCCTCGCCGCCGGCCCGAGCCACGACACCCAGGAAGCCCCCGCACCCCGGATCCCGCAGCGGATCGAGTCGGTCCCCGAGGCCGTCGCGGTGCGCACCGCGACCGCCGAGGCCGGCCCCGGTTACGGCTTCTTCGGCACCCGCTGGGACCCGTGCCGGCCGATCACCTACCGGGTCGCGCTGCGCCAGGGCTACCCGGGCTCGGTCGACGACGTGCGCCGGGCCTTCCGGCGGGCCGGCCGCCTGGCCGGGGTGCGGTTCGTCTACCAGGGCCGGACGAGCCGGATCGCCTTCGACACCGGTCGTGACCCGCGGGCCGACATCACGGTCTCCTGGGCGACGCCGCACCAGGTCCCGGGTCTGCGTGGCGGCGTGGCCGGACTCGCGAACACCTCGGTCGTGGTGCACGACGGCGTCTGGGAGAACGTGAAGGGGCAGATCGCGCTCGACGGCACCCAGGGCGGGTTGCGGCGCGGGTTCGCGCGGTCCGGCTCGCCGACCTGGGGGCAGGCGCTGCTGCACGAGATCGGTCACGTCCTCGGCCTGGACCACGTCGACGAGCGCAACGAGGTGATGTACCGGACGATCGGCCGCCGCAACCACGACTACGGGCCGGGGGACCGGCGCCGGCTCCACCGGGTCGGGCGGGCGGCGGGCTGCATCCCGGACAGCCGGCGCTGACTCTCAGCCCGCGGCGCCGCTCCGGGCGAGGGCGTGCTTGGGCAGCCGCACGATCCAGGCGGCGTCGTCGTGGGAGACCTGCCCGCCGACCGCGGCGGCCAGGTCCTCGGCGCGGGTTCCGGGGACGGCCAGGGGTCCGTCCGCGTGCACCCAGACCTCCAGGTGCGTGCCCCGGTCCTGGGCGCCGAGCGCGACGGCCCGACCTTGCGCGGCCGCGGAGGTGACGAGCTCGTCGACGAGCTGGATCACCGGCTGCGGGTCGAGCCGGGTGGGCAGCAGGCCCGCGGGGGCGTAGCTGACGTTGATCCCGATCCCGCCGAGCCGGCTGACGGTGTCGGCGACGAGCACGTCGAGGTCGAGGTCGATCGCGGTGGAGGAGAGCTGCTTCTGCGCGCCGGTGAGCAGGGTGTCGATCGCGGCCGAGAGCCGGTCGAGCTCGCCGGTCGCGCGGCTGATCTCCGCCCCGATCGTCGGCGGCGTCTCCGGCCACAGCGCCAGGTCCTCCAGATCCAGGCGGAGCGCGGTCACCGGGGTGCGGAGCTCGTGCGAGGCGTGCACGGCCAGGTCGCGCTCGTGCTGCAGGGTCGCGTCCAGGGCGCGGCCGCTGGCCTCCAGGGCGGTCGCGATCGCACGCGCCTCCGGCACCTTGTACCGCGGCAGCGACGGCCGGAGCCGCCCGGCCCCCATCGCGCGCGCCGCCTCGGCCAGCTCGGTGAACGGGCGCGACAGCCGCCGGGCCAGCAGCAGACCGGCGAACCCGGCGAGCACGGCCAGCCCGAGCCCGAGCGCGACCAGGGGGAGCAGCGCCCCGGCGATCTCCTGGCTGACGGCGTCGCCTCCGCGGGTGACCGTGACCCGGCCACCGCCCTCGATCGAGGCGGTGGCGACGACGTCGTCCTTGTCCGTCGGCGGACCGTCGGTCGAGCGGACGACCACACCGCCGGCGGAACGCACGATGATCCGCTCGTCGCTGCCGGTCAGCGTGTTCAGGTACACCGCGTCCACGGGCGCACCGGCCGCCCGGTGGTCGACGACGGCGACGGCGATCAGGTGCGCGCTCCGGTCCACCTTCGCGTGCTCCTGGTCGCGGACGATGTCGGCGAGCACGTAGGCGCGCGGGATCCCGTAGAGGGCGACCACGAGCACCGTCAGCCCGACGAACGCGACGACCAGTCGCTCGCGCACGGCTCAGCCCTCTTCGAGCCGGAAGCCGACCCCGCGCACGGTGACGATCCGCACCGGGGTGCCGCTGTCCTCGAGCTTCTGCCGCAGCCGGCCCATGGTGACGTCGAGGGTCTTGGTGGAGCCGAACCAGTTCTCGTCCCAGACCTCGTCCATCAGCCGCTCGCGGGTGAGCACGGTGCCGCGCTCGGAGTCGAGCAGGGCCAGCAGGTCGAATTCCTTCGAGGTCAGCGAGACCTCGGCGTCGTGCACCCAGACGCGGCGGCTGCCGGTGTCGACGCGCAAACCGTCGGGGGCCGCCGCGTCGACGACGTCGGGCTCGGCGGCGGCCGGCCGGGCCGAGCGGCGCAGCAGCGCACGGGTCCGGGCGAGCAGCTCGGCGAGCGCGAACGGCTTGCCGAGGTAGTCGTCCGCGCCGACGTCGAGCCCGACCACGCGGTCGAGCTCGCCGTGCCGGGCGGTGAGGATGAGGATGCCGCCGTCGTACCCGTCGGAGCGGAGCTGGCGGCAGACGTCGAGCCCGTCCATGTCGGGAAGGCCGAGGTCGAGCAGCACGAGGTCGATGCCGCCCTGGCGGGCGCGCTGGAGGCCGTCGGTGCCGTTGGCGACCCGTTCCACCTCGTAGCCCTCGCGATCGAGGGTGCGGACCAGGGGTGCGGCAATGCCGTCGTCGTCCTCGACGACGAGGAGTCGGTGGGTCACCTCAGAGAGCATACGGACGGTCCTCGTCGGCGTCCCGTGCCGACGACGGCGCGTCGGCGGCGGACCCGACGAGACCGAGCACCACGAGCGCGCTGCCGACGACGGCCAGGGCGAGGCCGGTCCAGCGGGCGCCGGTACTGCCCGGGCCGCCCACGGTCGCGACCAGGGTCTGGCCGGCGCCGGTGAGCAGGGCGAGCACGGCCGCGCCGAGCGCGGTCTCGAACGTCGGCCGCTGCCACAGCCGGCCGGCGACGACGACCGAGCCGAGCACCAGCGTGCCGACCAGCGCCAGCACGTAGGAGTCCAGCCGGGGACCGGTGGCGGCCTCCGCGGAGACCAGGCCGGCCATCGTGACCGTGACGACGGCGGCCGGGCGGCCGCTGCGCCGGACCCGGTCGCGGACCGGGGAGCGGTCCGGACCACCTCCTGCCGACGTGGTCATCAGAAGTCCCGGTCCAGGGTGCCGCGCTCCGAGGTCGGGGCGGTCGAGGCCGCCCGGCCGGTGGCGAGCTCGGTCACGAGCGCCGACGGCGTCCACAGCATCGTGGCGGTGGCCGAGACGGTCCGCAGGCCGCTGCCGCTGGCGACCGAGCCGAGCGTGATCGTCACGACGGTGGCGCTGCTGCCGTTCACGGTCGCGGTCGAGGCGACCATGGTGGCGTTGAACTGCACTGTCTTGCCGTTCTTGACGAAGTTCTGCGCCAGGTTCACCGAGCCGAGGTTCACCGCGCTGCCGTTGCGCAGCACGTCGACGGTGTCGCTGTTCGTCCCGCCGCCGACCAGCTTGCCGTCGCGCAGACGCAGGGAGACCGCGAGCGAGCTGCCGGACCAGCCGGAGGTGATCGAGGAGAGGGTGACGTCCTCGGAGTAGGTCAGCTTGAGCTGGTCGCCGGTCTCGAGCCGGCCGGCCTTGGCGCCGCCGTTGACCGTCTGGACGTCGTACCCGCGCAGCGGGCTGTTGTCGACGCGGCGGGCGCTGACGACGGCCGAGGTGGTGTTCTTGCCGGCACCGTCCAGCAGGACCGCGCGGAAGTCGTAGAGCCCGTCGGTCAGCGTGGTGGTGTCCAGGGCGCAGGTGTACGGCGCCGCGGTGTCGGTGCAGACGGCGGTCCAGGTGCTGCCGCCGTTCGGCGCCCGCTCGATCCGGACCGAGGTGACCCCGGCGCTGGAGTTCGCGCTCGCCGTCAGGGTGACCGTGCCGTTCAGGTAGGCGCCCGGGTCCTCCATCGAGACCGTCGAGACGGTGTTGTCGACGACGCGGTTGGCGACCGTCGCGGAGGTGGTGCTGTTGCCGGCGTCGTCGGTGGCGACCGCCCGGAAGGCGTAGGTGCCGTCGGTGAGCTGGGTGGTGGCGTAGCGGCAGCTGAACGGCTCGACCGTGCTGGTGCACAGCGTCGTCCAGGTGCCGGTGCCCGAGCGCTGGTACTGCAGCAGCACCTGCGCCACGCCGGACTCGGCGTCGGTGGCGGTGGCCGCGAAGGTCACGGTGCCGCGCAGCGGCGTGCCCGGGTCGGTCATCGTCACGCTCGGCGCGATGTTGTCGACGAGGACGTCGGAGACCAGCGCCGAGGTGGTGCTGCTGGTGCCGAGCGTCGCGACGGCGCGCAGGTCGTAGGACTCACCCTGGGTGAAGGCGCTGCCCGCGGTGTTCCAGGTGCAGGTGTACGGCGCGAGCAGGTTGGTGCACACGTTCTTCCACGTGGTGGTCCCGGAGACGGCGTACTGGATCGCCACGGTGTAGGGCAGGATCCCGGCGTTGTAGAGGGTCGCGGTCAGGCCGACGTTGCCGCGGACGACGTCGCCCGGGTCACCGAGGACGACCAGCAGGTTGTTCGCGACCGTGGTGGTGACGCTGTCCGAGGTCGTCGCGTAGCCGGCGTCGTCGGTGGCGACGGCGCGGAGCGCGTACTCGCCGTCGGCGCCTGACCTGGTGCTCCAGCTGCAGCTGTACGGCGCCGCGGTGGTCGTGCACAGCGTGGTCCAGCCGGTCGCGCCCGGGGCGAGGAGCTGGATCGTGACCGAGGCGATCCCGCTGCGGTCGTCGGCCGCGTCGGCGGTGACCGTGACGGTGTCCTTGGCCGGGGTGGCGGGGGTGCGGACCGAGACGGTCGGCGGAGTCCAGTCGTTCGCCGCGGAGACCGTGCTGATCGCGTTGGTCGACGTCGAGGTGAAGGTGGCGCTGGAGAGACCCGGCAGGCCGAAGGCGACGACACCCAGGACGGCCGCGAGGGCCATCAGGGGGAGCCAGCGGCGGGTCATCGGATCTCCTCGGTGCCAGGGGTGCGGCGGGTCTTGGTGAGAACGCTACGGAGCAGCGGACAACGGGACGGCAACAGCGCGAACGGGCTGTTCCACAGGTCGGTAACAGTCCGGGGGACACCTCGCCCGCACCGCCCCCAGGACGATGCGGACGAGGGTGCTTCCCCCCAGGCTCCGGCGTCGGGATCCCTCCCGTGACGAGCTCAGACGAGCTGGTCGGTCCCGACGCTGGATGGGTTTCGCTGCGACGGGATGACGTACGTCGGCAGCGCCTCGGTGGCCACGGACACGGCCTTCTCCCCACGCCTGCGCTCGCGCATCGCTGCGACGAGCTGGCCGAGGGCACCGAGGGCGATCAGGGCGGCCGGGAGCCCGATGACGAGCATCCGGACCTCCCGGTCGGCGAGGGCGATGAAGATCCAGCCCGCACGCGGGACCGCGAACTGGACGACCGGCTGCTCGGTGTCGACGAGCCGGAAGTGCCAGGGGTCCTGCTTCGGGTTGGCGTCGCCCTTCGTGGTGAACAGCGTGCCGCCACCGGCGGCCGGCTCCATCTTCACGACCCGGTGCGTGACCAGGGTCGGGACGCCGGAGTCGGCCGGCGGCAGGTAGGTGATGACGTCGCCGACCTTCAGGTCCTCGACGGCGACCGGCTTCTCGAAGACCACCGAACCCTTGTCGTAGGTGCCGGTCATCGAGCCGCCGGTGATGACGTAGCGGCTGAACCCGAACAGGGCCGGGACGATCCAGGCGACGCAGCCGAGGATGAGCAGGACGATCACGGCGTTGACGGTCCAGCGGATGCCGCGGCGTACGCGTGCGGCGCGGTCCGTGCCGAGGTCGGTCTGGGTGCTCATCGCGCGGCTCCTACGAGGTCGGGTGGATCACTCGGTGGGCGGTGACCTGCGGGAGAGGCGCTTCCCCCGTGGAGCGCCTCTCCCCGGCGGTCACTGGTCGGTGGTTCCGCCGGCCAGCTGGACCGAGCTCCAGCTGTAGACCGCGTTGGCGGTCTTGCCCTGGTCGGCGTTCGGGGTGTCCTGGTTGAGCTTCACGGTGAAGCGGAACGTGTGCGCGGCACCCGCTGCCCAGTCGCCGAGGGCGGTCTTCGCGCCGTCGGTCAGACCGCCGAAGGTGCCCGAGTAGACGGTGGCGCTGCTGGTGGTGTCGACGATGTCCAGCGTCAGGTTCGAGCCGGCGAAGCCGTTGTTCGAGGAGACCTCGGTGAGCGAGAACGTGGCCGGCAGCGAGCCGGTGTTCGTCAGCGTCAGGGTGCCGTTGAGCACGTCGCCGGGCTTCATGCCGGTCAGGTTGAAGATCGCCTGGCCGTCCTTGGAGTTCGTGTGCGTCAGCGTGCCGGAGGTGACGGCGCTGATCGTGTTCCCGGTGGTGGAGTTGAAGGTCGCACCCGAGCCCACGGCGATGGCACCGGCGGCGACGAGGGTGGCGAGGGGGAGGAGGATCGTGCGGTTCATCGGGTGCTCCTGGCGTTCGTGCAGCGATCCGCTGCGATCTGGTCAGACGGTGTTTCGGCGATGAACAGAACGCTAGGGAGCCGAGGGCAACGGCCCGGCAACACGAGATCCCCGGCCGGGACACATCCCGGTACCGCTTCGACAAGCCCGGGTAACAGGGGCGGCCCGTCGGACCTGCCGTCAGCGCCCGAAGGCGGGCTTCTGCTTGGCGAGGAACGCGCGGACGCCCTCGGCGAAGTCGGGGCCGTGGTAGACGGCGGCGAGCAGGGCCGCGTCGGACTCCGGCTCGGCCTCCAGCAGGGCGGCCCGGGCGGTGAGCTGCGCCTTGGTCGCCCGCATCGTGACACCGGAGGCGGCCAGCAGACCGTCGACGACGGTGGTGAGCTCGGCGTCGAGGTCCTCGACCACCGACATCACCGCGCCGACGGCGTACGCCCGGTCGGCGGTGGTCAGCCGGGAGGTGAGCAGCATCTCCCGGGTCAGCGACTCGCCGAAGACGCTCGCGCAGCGGTAGACGATCGAGGCCGAGAGCGCGTTGCCGAGGGTGCGGGCGATCGGGTAGCCGAACCGCGAGTGCGGGGTCGCGATCCGCAGGTCGCAGTGGGTGGCGACCGCCAGGCCGCCGCCGACGCAGGCGCCGTCGACCGCGGCGATCGTCACCTGGGGCAGCTCGAACAGGGCGACGAGGAGCTCGCGGATGCTCTCCTCGTAGGTCACCGCGTCCCGGTCGAGGAAGTCGGAGATCTCGTTCCCGGCGGCGAACGCCTTGCCGCCGGCGCCGCGCAGCACGAGCACCCGTACGCCGGTGTCGTCGCGGAGCTCGTCGCACAGCTCGCGCATCCCGGCGTACATGGCGGCGGTGAAGGCGTTGCGCCGCTCGGGGCGGTTGAACACGACCTCGACCACGCCGTCGCGGCGGTGGACCTGGAGCTCCTCGGTGATCACGGGGGAGAGCCTAGATCGCGGGCTGGTTAGCCTGAGCCGGTGACCATCCTGATCGACCCGCCGCTGGTGCCCTGGCGCGGGCGGATGTGGTCGCATCTCGCCTCGGACGTCTCCTTCGAGGAGCTGCACGCGTTCGCGGCGGCCCTGGAGATCCCGGCGCGCGGCTTCGACGGGGACCACTACGACATCCCGGCGGAGTACTTCGACGTGGCGGTCGCGGCCGGGGCGGTGCCGGTGCGCAGCCGCGAGCTGGTCGAACGGCTCCGCGCGGCCGGGCTGCGCCGGCGGAAGCGGCCCCGGATCTCGGGCTAGCGGCGTCTTCCGGCCGGTCAGCCGAGCGCGGCGATCTCGGCGGCCAGGTTCTCCCGGGCGCGCGGCTCCCAGGTACGACGCGCGTGCTCGGTCCGGAACAGGGCCGGGCGGGAACGCAGCTCCTCCAGGACGGCGAGGCGGCCGGCCCGGAAGTCCGCGTCGGGGACGGCGGCGTAGTCCCGCCGGACCCCGGCGGCGTACTCGCGGTAGCGCGCGGGGTCGGCGGCGAGGATCGCCAGGTCGGCGTCGCAGAGCGCCGCGCCGACGGTGTCGTCCGGGGCGGGGTCGTGGGTCGTGGTCAGGCGGACCAGCCGCGCGACCTCGGTGACGTCGACCCCGGTCCCGGCGAGGTCGGCCTCGGCCAGCCGGGCCGAACGCTCCTCGTCGTCGGGGGCGCCGTCGTACACGGCGTCGTGGAACCAGGCGGCGAGCAGCAGCTCGGTGGACACGGTCGCGCCTGCGCGGGCGAGCTCGTCGAGGCGGGCCAGCACCTCCGCGAGGTGCCGGTCGTCGTGGTAGCCGCGGCCGGTCCGGTACGCCGCCAGCAGCCGGTCGCGCACCTCGGTGCGGTCGGGGAGCGGCCACGCGGCGACGAGCCGGTGCGCCTCCGAGGGGTCGGTCACACGCTCAACCTACGGTGACCTGACCGTTCGGTTGACCCGGATGGTTCGAAGTATCCATCCCCTTTCGTACCTTTTGCCCGTAAAGTCGCTGCCACGATCGACTGGAAGGTCATGGCCGGGGGAATGGCGAACAGCGCACACGACAGCGCACTGCCCGCGCGCGCGGGCGGGCGTCCTGGCGCCCGCAGGTCGAGCAGGTCCGCGGACCAGCAGCAGGCCGCCGCGGCCGGTCTCGACCTGCTGCGCGTGCTCGGCTGGCTCGTGCTGCACGACGTCGAGGTCCCCGAGCGTCCCGGCTGCCCGATCGACCACGTCGTGGTCGGCCCCTCCGGCGTCTACGTGATCAACGACGAGACCTGGTCCGGGACCGTCGCGTTCCGCGAGGACCTGGTCCTGCTCGACGGCGTCCCGCAGCTCGACGCGGCCGCCGAGGTCGGCGAGTCCGCGACCGCGGTGCGCGGCCTCCTCGGCGGCCTTCCGGTGGTCGGCGTGCTGTGCCTGGTGCGCTCCGACTCCGTCGCGGGCGTGGCCGGCGACGTGGCCGTCTGCTCGACCGAGAACATCCTCGACCTGCTCACCACCCAGCCCGGCCTCCTCGACACCGCGACCCAGCAGCAGCTCGCACGGTCGCTGCGCAGCGGGCTGCGCGCCGTCGACCCGCGGGTGCCGCAGGCCCCGAGCAAGTCCCGGTCCGCCGCACGCGCCGCCACCAAGGCGGACGTGACCGAGGTCGAGCCGCAGACGGGTTCCTCCTCGGCGAGGCACAAGGACCCCGCTCCGCGTCGCCGGCTGCGTCGCGGCGAGGCGCCTTCGGTCACCCCGCGGCACGTCGCGGGCAGCGAGCGACCGGTCCAGCCCGTGGAGGGCGCGCTGTCGCCGGCCCCGGTCGAGGCCCCGGTCGAGGCCCACGTGGAGCTGCCGGTCGAGGCCCACGTGGAGCCGACCGTCGAGCCTGTCGTCGAGCTTGCCCCCACGCTGGAAGAGCTGATGCCGCCGCCGCGCGTCGTCCGCGCACCGGTCGCGCCGTCCGCCGAGGAGCGCCGGGCGCTGGTCGCCGCGCCGCCGCTCGAGCCGCTGGTGGCCGAGGACTTCGTCGTCGACGAGGAGTACGCCGGGGTCGATGTCGCGGACGTCGAGGACTCCGGGCTCACCGACGCCGAGCGTGCGGCCGAGGAGGCTGCCGAGCTCGCCGAGATCGAGGAGGCGCGGCTCGCCCTCCAGGCGGCGATCGAGGAGGACCGGATCGCCCGCGAGCTCGCGGAGCAGGCCGAGCGTGCCGAGCGCATCGAGCGCGAGGCGGAGGAGCGCGCCGCTCTGGAGCTCCGCCGCGAGCAGCTCGAGCAGCGGCGCTTCGCGGAGGCCGAGGCGCGCGTCCAGGCGGCGCGTGACCGGGCCGCCCGGGAGAGTGCCGCCGCCGAGCAGGTCATCGCCGACCGGGTCGCCGCCGACCGGGCCGCCGACCGGGCTGCCGAGCCCGCCGAGAAGGACCTGCCCGCCCGCTTCGCCGGCCGGGAGATCGCCAAGGCCCCAGGGGCCCCTGGGGCCCCGGAGGTCGCGGATGCCGCGGCGCCCGCCAGGCACAAGGACCGGTCGCTCCGGAAGACGTTGATGCCGGCGCTCGTCGCCGCGCTGATGGTCGTCGTGATCGCCGGCGTCGTGCCGCGGGTCCCGGCCGCGATCACCTGGGTCCAGATCCAGCTCGGCAAGGTGCCGACGTACTCGCTCGGCACGAGTGCGTCGATCGGCGCCAACGCCTATCACCCGGCCCTCGACCTGCGCACGGGTGCGCCGGTCGCGACCACGCCCGTCGCGGGTGCGGTCGCGGACGGCGAGCAGCTGTTCGCGGTCCCCCTGCGGGTGCAGAACAACGGCTCGCTCGCCTGGTCGTTGCCGCTCGGCACCAAGGTCGAGGTGATCGACTCCCTCGGCATCGCGCACCGGGTCGCCGCCGGGATCACCGGCGTCGAGGCCGGCCGGCTGCTCCCGAACCCGCTGGACGTGTCCCCGGGGCACTTCGCGAACGGGTACCTCCCGGTTTCGCTGCCCGCGGGCCGCACGGTCTCGGAGGTCAAGGTGGACCTCGGCGGGGCCAAGGGCGACAAGGTCGTCTGGAAGGCCGACTAGGCCGGCGTACGGGTCCGAACAATCGTGCCATTGACCAATGGCACAGTTGGTGCTGTCATCGTTTTGTGCAGACCCCACCCCTCCCCGGAGACGGCCCCGCCTTCCGGCCGCGCCCGCCCTCCCACCGCGCCCGGTTCGCCCGCGCCGCCACCCGGCTCACCATCCGCCCGCTCGAGCACCTGATCCCCGACAACGAGCTCGGCATCGCGATCACCCGGCGCGTCCTCGCCACGCTGATGGCCGGCGCCGCGGTCACCGCACGCGACGTCCGGGTCACCCCGGTCGACCACGGCACCCGCGACCACGGCCGGATCAAGGGCGAGTGGACCGAGCCCGCCGGCGCCCGTTCAGGGGCCCGGACCGACGGGGTCGTGCTCTACATCCACGGCAGCGGCTACAACCTCTGCTCGACCCGCACCCACCGGCCGCTGGTCACCCGCATCGCCGAGCAGACTCGGATGACCGTCTTCAGCACCGAGTACCGGCTCGCGCCGCGGCACGTGTTCCCGGCCGCCGCCGAGGACGTCGAACGGGCCTACGACTGGCTGCTGGCACAGGGCTGGCGGCCCGACCAGGTCGTCGTCGCCGGCGACTCGGCCGGCGGTCACCTCACCCTCGACCTCGCCCTGGTGCTGCTCCGCGCCGGGCGCGCGCTGCCGGCCGGGCTGGTGATGTTCTCCCCGCTGGTCGACCCCTCCTGCGACCTGATCGAGCAGCGCGAGCAGGTCGTCCCCGACCCGATGATCTCCGCGGCCGGCGTACGTCGCCTGCTGGCGCACTACCTGGCCGGGACCGACCCCCGGCACCCGCGGCTGACCCACGTGGTCACCGAGGACGAGCAGCTGCCGCCCACCCTGATCCAGGCCGGCGGGGCGGAGTTCCTCGCCGCTGACGCGCACCACCTCCACGACATGCTCCGGGCCGGCGGGACCGACGTGACGCTGGAGGTCTGGCCCGGCCAGATGCACGTCTTCCAGGCGGCCGCCCGGATGGTGCCCGAGGCCGACCGGGCACTGCGCCGGGCCACCCGCTTCATGGTCGACGCGCTGGAGAGCCGGGCCGCGGCCGCCGGCGGATCCGCGGTGACGGCATGAGCAGCCGGGTCTCGCGGAAGTCGCGGGCCGTCGTCACCGGCGCCGCCAGCGGCATCGGCCGGGCCTTCGCGCTCGAGCTCGCCCGCCGCGGCGGCCAGGTGGTGGTCAGCGACCTCGACCTCGCCGGCGCCCGCCGCACGTCCCACGTGATCCAGGACGAGGGCGGCGAGGCGGTCGCCGTGCGCTGCGACGTGTCCCGCCTCGAGGACGTGCAGGCGCTCGCCAGCGACGCGATCCGCTGGTTCGAGGGCGTCCCGACCCTGGTGGTCAACAACGCCGGTGTCGGAGCCGGCGGCAACGTCGTCGGGGACGTGCCGATCGAGGACTGGCAGTGGACGCTGGGGATCAACCTGTGGGGCCCGATCCACGGCTGCCACGTCTTCGCGCCGATGCTCCGCGAGGCCCGTGCCGCCGGGACCATCGAGCGCGGCGGCATCATCAACGTCGCGTCCGCGGCGAGCTTCGGCGCGGCTCCGCGGATGGCGGCGTACAACGTCAGCAAGGCCGGCGTGCTGTCGCTCTCGGAGACGCTCGCCGCCGAGCTGGCCGGCACCGGCATCGGGGTCAGCGTGCTCTGCCCGACCTTCGTGAGGACCAACATCGTCGGCGCCGGCCGGATCAACGCCTCGGCCGCCTCCGCCGCGACCCGGCTGATGCGGTTCGGGATGTCGCCCGACCGGGTCGCCCGGATCTGCCTGGACGCCCACGACCACGGTGCCCTGCACGTGCTGCCGCAGCTCGACGCGAAGCTCGGCTGGCAGGTCAAGCGCACCTTCCCGCACACCTGGACCCGGGTGCTCGGACTGCTCGAGCGCTACGGCCCGATCGACGACGAGGTGCCGACCGAAGGAGAGGTGAAGATCCGTGGACTTCGATGAGATGCTCGCGAAGATCAAGGACCGGCAGTGGGCGCTGGCCGACATCGACTGGGACGGCCCCGGCGCCGAGACGATCAGCGACGAGTTCCGGCCGCGGCTCAAGGCGTTCATGGCCGACCTCTGCTGGATCGAGAACGTCGGCGCCCGCGGTTTCGCCGCGCTGGCGACCAAGGCGCCCACGCCCGTGATCGCGGAGATCTACCGCTACTTCCACGCCGAGGAGCAGCGGCACGCCAACGCCGAGCTCGCGCTGATGCGCCGCTGGGGGATGCTCGCCGAGGACGAGATCCCCGAGCCCAGCGTGAACATCCGGATGGCGATCGAGTGGCTCGACACCTACGGCGACGACATGCCGCTCTCCGTGCTCGGCACGGTCATCCCGATGCTGGAGGTCGCGCTCGACGGTGCGCTGCTGAAGTTCCTCCTCGAGGAGGTCCAGGACCCGGTCTGCCACCAGGTCTTCGAGAAGATCAACAACGACGAGTCCCGGCACATCGCGGTCGACTTCGCGGTGCTCGACCTGATCGGCCACGCCCACGCCCGCAAGCTCGCCGTCGACTTCGTCGGCAACGTCGCCAGCCCCGGCCTGATCATCGGCGCGCTGATGTACGTGCCGCTGCTCAACCGGATGCGCAACAACCTGGTCGGGATGGGGCTGCAGCCCGAGAAGCTGTACGCCGCGATGGCCCGGTTCGAGAAGCTCGGCTCCCGCGGCGAGCACACCCACCGGGTCCCGCTCTACCAGGTGCTCCGGGTGCACGCGTCGATGGTGATCGACCCCGCGCACCCGTACCACCTGCTGGCGAACACGATGGTCAAGGTCAGCGAGCACTACCCGCGGGCGCTGTTCCGGCCGATCCCGACCTGGTTCCGCGAGCTCACCTACGAACCGGTCAGCCGGACGGTCCGCAAGGGGATGAACGCCGCATGAGCCCACGCGAGGCACGCGAGCCCCGGGAGCCGCGGGTGCACACCGCCGTCGTGATCGGCGCCGGCTTCCTCGGCCTCGGGACCGCGATCAAGCTGCGCGAGGCCGGCATCGAGGACTTCGTCGTGCTGGAGCGGGCCGACCGGGTCGGCGGCACCTGGCGCGACGCGACGTACCCGGGCGCGGCCTGCGACATCCCCTCGCTGCTCTACTCGTTCTCGTTCGCGAGCAACCCGGGCTGGTCGCGGGCGTACTCGCCGAGCGCCGAGATCCGCGCGCACATCGAGGACCTGGTCGACCGGTTCGACCTGGCCGGCCACCTGCGCCTCGGCACCGAGGTCACCGCGCTCGCCTTCGACCGCTCCGCCGGCGTCTGGACGGTCTCGACCAGCCAGGGGGAGTACCGGGCCCGCGCGGTCGTGGCCGCGTCCGGTCCGCTGTCGGACGCCAGCCTGCCGGACCTGCGCGGCATCGAGGACTACCGCGGCGCCAAGATCCTCAGCGCCCGCTGGGACCACGACGTCGACCTCGCCGGCAAGGACGTCGCGGTGATCGGGACCGGCGCCAGCGCGGTGCAGATCATCCCCGAGCTGGTGCGGACCGCCGGTTCGGTGAAGGTCTTCCAGCGCACCGCCGGCTGGGTGATGCCGCGGCTGGACGGGGAGATCCCGCAGACCGCCCGGGAGGTCTTCGCGCGGCTGCCGCTGGCCCAGCGGGCCGCCCGGACCGCCCTGTACGGCGTCCACGAGGTGATGGCGACCGGCCTGGTCTGGGACACCCCGGTGACCAGCCTGATCCAGCAGGTCGGCCGGCTGCACCTGAGGCTGACCGTGAAGGACCGCTGGCTGCGCCGTCAGCTGACCCCGGACTTCCGGGCCGGCTGCAAGCGGATGCTGATGTCCAGCGACTACTACCCGGCGCTCCAGCAGGACAACTGCAAGCTGATCACCTGGCCGATCGCCACCCTCTCCCCGGACGGGATCCGGACCAGCGACGGGGTCGAGCACCAGGTCGACGCGATCGTCTTCGCCACCGGGTACGACGTCCACCTGGAGGGCCCGCCGTACCCGGTGACCGGCCTGGACGGACGGCTGCTCCAGGACGAGTGGTCCGGCCACCCCCAGGCCTACAAGAGCGTCAGCACGCACGGCTACCCGAACCTCTTCCTCACCTGCGGGCCGAACTCGGGCCCCGGGCACAACTCGCTGCTCGTCTACGCCCAGGGCCAGATCGGCTACGCGGTGGCCGGCATCCGTGCCATCGTCGAGCGGGACCTGCGCTACCTGGACGTGCGCAAGGACGTCCAGGACGCCTACAACGAGCGGATCCAGCGCCGGCTGCGGAGCACGACCTGGATGTCGGGCTGCACCAGCTGGTACCTGACCGCGGACGGGTTCAACGCCTCGATGTACCCGGGCTTCGCGACCCAGTACCTTCGGCAGATGCGTGACTTCCGGATCTCCGACTACGACGTCGCCTCGCACGGTGCCCGCCGGCTCTGGGCCGCCGGCGTCGCGGCGGTCTGAGGGCTGCGATGGACACCCCCCGGGTCAACCGCCGCGCCGTCGAGACGGTGCTGGAGTCGCTGCGCCGCGAGCTGGTCCGCGGTCAGCGGCAGCTCGCGCGCGACCCGCGGGGAGCAGTGCAGGGCGCGGTGCGCCAGCTGCTCTCGCTCGGCCCGGCCCGGGTGCAGGCCGACCGGGTGCCGGACCCGGAGCGGCGCACCTACCGGATCGACGAGCTCGCCCAGGTCACCGGAGTCACGGTGCGCAACATCCGCGCCTACCAGGAGCGGGGCCTGCTGCCCGCCCCCGAGCGCCGCGGCCGGGTCGCGCTCTTCGACGACACCCACGTGTCCCGGCTGAAGATCATCACCTCGATGCTGGACCGCGGGTACTCGGCGGCGCACATCACCGAGATGCTCTCGGCCTGGGAGAGCGGCAAGGACCTGGCCGACGTGCTCGGCCTGGAGGGTGCGCTGGTGGCCGCCCACGTCGGCGAGGAGCCGGTCGTGGTCGACCGGGACGAAGCCCGCGAGCTGGCCGGCGGCGAGGTGGAGCTGGCCGTGCTGCTCGACGCCGGGCTGCTGGAGCCGGCCGGAGAACGGGCCGGAGAACGGGTCCGGGTGCTGCGCCCGGAGCTGGTGCGCGGGTTCGCGGAGATGCGTGGGTACGGGATCGGTACCAAGGACATGGTCCGGCTGTCCTCCGACGTCCAGGTCTCGGTCGACCGGATCACCCGCCGGCTCGTCGAGGAGGGCATGCGCCAGGTCGGCCACCGCTTCACCGGCGACGACCTCACCGGCGAGGGCGTCGGCGACCTGGTGGAGATGCTCACCCGCTTCCGGCACCTCGCGCTGACGAACGTGAACGCGGCGCTGGCCGGCTCGCTGGAGCAGCGGATCGAGGAGGTCCTCGCCGAGTTCCTGGCCGAGCGGCTGCGCGCCGCGGACGACGCCGGGTCGGCCTGATTCGCGAGCCCGGGAGCCGTTCGCCGAGCCGCCCGGGAGCCGGGCCTGTGGACGACGGCCGCGGCGCGGAAGCCGGAACGGCCAGCATCCGGGGATGGACCTTCCACTTCCCGACGACCTGCTGATCCGCGACGACGACGACCTGACCGACGCCTGGGAACGCCTGATGGGCGACCTGGTCTTCGGCGAGCGCATCCTCTGGATGCTCGTCCTCTCCTGCGACGGAGCGGTCGCCGGGCCGCTGCTCCAGGTCGCCGACCTCCCCGACGGCCCGTACGACGTCCCGGTGGAGGAGCTGGTCGGCTTCGTCCGCGATCTCCTCGAGGGACCGGGCGAGGCGGCCTCGGTGGCGTTCCTGCTGACCCGCCCCGGGACCGGGCCCTGGCACCTCGGCGACCGGGCCTGGACGCGGTACCTGCAGATCGCGGCCGCGGTGGTCGGCGACCGGATCTGGGCGGTCCACCGGGCCCACGACGGACTGCTCGAGGTCTGTCCCGTGGCGTGAGGACCGGTCAGGATGGGTCCATGGGTGACAGCATCTGGTCGTGGGACTCGGAGGACTCGATCCTCTCCATCCGCTCGAAGGGGTCGATCCTGTCGATCGGCAGCGTCGGGTCGATCGCCTCGATCGGCTCGATCGGCTCGATCGCCTCGGCGTTCTCGATCGGCTCGTTGGGCAGCACCTTCTCCGCGCTCTCCGCGCTCTCGCACCGTTCCGCGCTCTCCTGGCGCAGTCGCGGCGGAACCCTTGTCTCCGGAGAGCCCGACGGCGCAAGGTGGGAGCAGGAGGTGCGTGATGGAGGCCAAGGTCGGTGACCGCCTGGTGGTCGAGAGCAGGCACGTCGGGGAGCCCCGCAAGCTCGCCGAGGTGCTCGAGGTGCGGGGCGCGGACGGTTCGCCGCCGTACCTGGTGCGGTGGACCGACGGGCACGAGGGCCTGGTCTTCCCGGGGCCGGACGCCCACGTCGAGCACGCCGGCTGAGATTCAGCGGGCGGCGCGCTCGGACTCCTCGGCCCGCTGCAGCAGCAGGTCGCGCTCGCTGACGTTCTGGGTCAGGCCGGCAGCCTCCCGGAACGACACCGCGGCCCGCGCGTGCAGCCCGGCCCGGGACAGCAGGTCGCCGCGCACGCTCGGCAGCAGGTGCGAGCCGGCCAGCGCGTCCGGGGGCAGGTCCTCGAGGACGGCCAGCCCGGCGCCCGGGTCGAAGGCGCGGCCGTGCGCGACCGCGCGGTTCACCTCGACGACCGGGCCGGGGGCCGCCTGTGCCAGGACGTCGTACAGGGTCGCGATGGCGCGCCAGTCGGTCTCCGCGGCGGTGCGGGCGCGGGCGTGCCGGGACGCGATCGCCGCCTGCAGGTAGTAGCGCCCGACCGGCTTGCCGCGCACGGCGAGCAGCTCGGCCCGCTCCAGCGCGGCCAGGCCGCGACGGATCAGCAGCTGGTCCCACAGGGCGCGGTCCTGGTCCTCCAGCAGCACCGGCCGGCCCGCTGCGTCGGTCCGCGCGTCGGTCCGCGACGCCTGCAGCTCCAGCAGTGCCTGGAGGCCGTGCGCCTCCGGCTCCTCGGGCATCAGCCCGGCGAGCATCCGGGCCAGCCGGATCGCCTCGGTGGTGAGCTCGGGGCGCATCCAGTCGTCGCCGGCGGTCGCGCTGTAGCCCTCGTTGAAGATCAGGTAGATCACGGCCATCACGTCGTCGAGGCGCCGGACCCGGTCCTCGCCGGTCGGCAGCTCGAACTCGGCCCGCGCCTCGGCCAGGGTGCGCTTGGCCCGGGAGATCCGCTGGCCCATCGTGGACTCGGTGGCCAGGAAGCCGCGGGCGATCTCGGCGGTGCTCAGGCCCCCGACCAGGCGCAGCGTCAGGGCCGCGCGCGACTCCGGGGTGAGCGAGGGGTGGCAGGACAGGAAGATCAGCCGGAGGACGTCGTCCTCGATGTGGTCGACCTGGGCGTCGAGGTCCATCACGGCCTCCTCGCTCAGGGCGTGACCGAGCAGCGCGGTCTTCGCGCGCAGGTTGTCGGCGCGCCGGAAGTGGTCGATCCCGCGGCGCTTGGCGGTGGTCATCAACCACGCCGCGGGGTTCTCGGGGACGCCCGTGGCCGGCCACTGCTCCAGTGCGGCGACGAGGGCGTCCTGGGCCAGGTCCTCGGCGAGCTCGACGTCCCGGGTCATCCGGGTGAGCGCACCGACCAGGCGGGCCGACTCCGAGCGCCAGGTGGCGGTGATCGCGTCGGCGGTGGTGGGGACGTCGCTCACGTCGCCAGGGTAGGGCAGGGGTTTCGAGACAGGCGCTGCGCGCCTTGCTCAACCACCGGTGCTGCGCGCCTTCCTCGACCACCGGTGGTTGAGGAGGTCGCGCAGCGACCGTCTCGAAACCGATCAGGCGTCGGCGGCGGCCGGCGGCTCCTCCGGGATCTGGCGCAGCTGCGAGACCATCGAGCAGTCGGGCCAGTGCTTGGCGTGCAGCTCGGCGAACTCCCGGCTGCCCTCGATCGCGTCCTCGAGGGTGTCGTACTGCATGATCGCCCAGCCGCCGACGACCTCCTTGGCCTCGGCGTACGGGCCGTCCACGCGGGTGACCTCGCCGTTGCGGACGACGAAGTTCACGGCGTCCTCGGTGCCGAACAGGCCACCGCCGTCGAGGAAGACGCCCTTCGCGGCCTGCTCACCGACGTAGACGTCCATCGCGTCGAACATCGCCTGCGGCGGCGGCGCCTGGCCCTCTTCCATCCGAACGAATCCCATGAAACGCGGCATCTGGATCACACTCTCTCTGTCGTGGGGGGTGGTTCTTGCCCGTACGTCGAACGGCTCCCCGGCGCTTCGACATCGCCCGAGAAAAAAGTTCTACAGGTTCCAGAGGTACCGGCTCGTCGGCACCAGGTCCAGTCCGTCGCCCGCACCGAAACGCGCGCAGCTCTCCATCAGCCGGGTGATCCGGCGGTTGAGCTCCTCCTCGTCGCCGCCGCTGCCGTAGAACGCGTGCACGTCGGTCATCCCGGCCATCAGGAAGAGCTCCTCGACGATCGCCGAGATCACCGGCGCGTCCGGGGTGAGCGCCTCCTCGACGACGTTCTGGACGTAGCCGAACGTGTACTGGGTCTCGGAGGCGATCGGGGTGTGGCCGCCGAGCCAGATCTCCAGGTACTCCTCCTGGCTCATCCCCGCGGGCCGGCGCAGCACCGCGACGTTGGCCAGCGCGTCGGCGCGCTCGCCGTCGGGCACGACCGGCGGCTCGACCGGACGGTGCTCGGTGACCCGGTAGACCGACGGGCCGCCGTCCAGCGCCGCGAGCACGGACAGGGTGGCCGCCGCGTCCTCGGTCCACACGGTCACGAAACCGGTGATCGGGCGCCCCTGGCCGTCACCGGGGCCGAACCGCATCGCCGGCGCCACGTCGGCGTCGTCGAGGTTGACCTGCACCCGGGTGCACCCGGCGTCGGCGAGCCGGGCCCTGAGGTCGGAGCCGAGGTCGGAGCCGGGGCCGGGGGCGAGCAGGGCGGGGGCGTCGGCGCCGTGGAGGGCCGCGATCAGCTTGGTCACGCGTGCAATCTAGGGGGCCGGGCACGCGACCGGGCGGTGAATCCCGGCCTACGGTGGTCCGGTGATGTTCGACGTCGCGGCGGAGAGCTACGGCCGGTTCATGGGCCGGTACTCCGAGCCGCTCGCGGCACGCTTCGCGGAGACCGTCGACCTGGCGCCGGGACAGCGGGTCCTCGACGTCGGCTGCGGACCGGGGGCGCTCACCGCCGGGCTCGCCGCGCGGGTCGGCGAGGCCGCGGTCTCGGCGATCRACCCGTCGCCCCCGTTCGTCGCCGCGGCCCGGGCCCGGTTCCCCGGGGCCGACGTCCGGGAAGGCACCGCCGAGGACCTCCCGTACGACGCCGACGCCTTCGTGGCCGCCTTCGCCCAGCTGGTCGTGCACTTCATGGCCGACCCGGTCGCCGGCCTCGCCGAGATGGCCCGGGTGACCCGCCCCGGCGGCACGGTGGCGGCCTGCGTCTGGGACTTCGCCGGGGGAGCCAGCCCGCTGTCGGTCTTCTGGGACACGGTCACGGCGCGCGACCCCGGGGCGCTCACCGAGTCCGGGATGGCCGGTGCCCGCGAGGGGCACCTCGCGGAGCTCTTCGCCGCCGCGGGGCTGCACGGCGTCCAGGGCTACCTGACCGTGACCGTCCCGTACGCCGGCTTCGAGGACTGGTGGGCGCCGTACACGATGGGCGTCGGGCCGGCCGGGGCCTACGTCCAGCGGCTCGACCCGGACGCCCGCGACGGGCTCCGGGCCGCCTGCCGGGCCCGGCTGGGCGACGGCCCGTTCGAGGTCCGGGCGTCGGCCTGGTCGGTGACCGCGACCGTCAGGTGAGGTCGCTGGCGTCGTCGGGCACGTCCACGGCGTGCTCGCGGAGCTGCTCCAGCGGCACCAGCTCGAGGGCGCGCTCGCTGGTCGCGGCGAGCACCACCGGCGCCGCGACGCCGTCGTCGTAGGCCTGCTGCCAGCGGGCGGTCACGACGCACCAGCGGTCTCCCGGGTGCAGGCCGGGGAAGTTCCACTGCGGCAGCGGCGTCGTGAGGTCGTTGCCGACCGAGCGCTGGTGGGCCAGGAACTCCGCGGTCATCACCGCGCAGACGGCGTGCAGGCCGACGTCCTGCGGCCCGCAGGTGCAGGTGCCGTCGCGGTGGAACCCGGTCACCGGGTCGGTGCCGCAGGGCTCCAGCTCGCCGCCCAGCACGTTGCGCTCGTTCATGTGCCGAGCCTGCCACGTTCGTCCCGCGGCTACCGGCCGAGGAGCACAATGGGCGGGTGAGTCGTTCCCGTGTCCCCGTCCTCGCCGCCGCCGTCGGTGCCACCGCCGCGCTGGTCACCCCCGTCACCAGGGCCACCCGGGGCCTGCGCCGCTCGATGGGCGTGACGCCGACCGGGATCCGGTCGCCGCAGTACCGCGACGGGGCGTTCCACAACCGACTCCCGTCCGACGTGGTCGCGAGCGGGAACCAGGGCTCGATGGCCGTCGACTTCGCCCGCAAGGGCGACCGGGGCCGCCCCGAGGGCGCCGTGCCGCTGGTGACCCCGGACCTGCCCGCCACCGCCGCCGGCCTGGCGGCCACCTGGCTCGGCCACGCCACCGTCCTCGTCGAGATCGCCGGCCACTGGGTCCTGGTCGACCCGGTCTGGAGCGACCGCGTCTCCCCGTCCGCCAGCGTGGGGCCGAAGCGCAACCACCCGGTGCCGATGGAGCTCGCCGACCTGCCGCGGCTCTCCGCCGTGCTGATCTCCCACGACCACTACGACCACCTCGACACCGCGACCATCGACGCGCTCACCGCCCAGCAGGAGATGGTGTTCGTGGTGCCGCTGGGCATCGGCGCGCACCTGCGCCGCTGGGGCGTCCCCGAGGACCGGGTCGTCGAGCTCGACTGGGACCAGGCGCACACCGTCCGGCTCCCCGGCCTCGACGACCTGACCCTGACCTGCACCGAGGCGCGGCACTTCTCCGGGCGCGGGTTCACCCGGAACAAGACGCTGTGGTCCTCCTGGGCGATGACCGTGGGCGCCGGGAAGAAGCGCCGCGCGGTCTTCTTCGGCGGCGACACCGGCTACACGCCGGCGTTCGCCGACATCGGGGCGGCGTACGGGCCGTTCGACCTGACGGTGCTCCCGATCGGCGCGTACGACGACCGCTGGTCCGACATCCACCTCAACCCGGCCGAGGCGGTCCGCACCCACCGCGACGTCCGCGGCGGCGTGCTGCTGCCGGTGCACTGGGCGACCTTCGACCTCGCCTTCCACACCTGGTCGGCCCCGGTGGAGTGGCTGGTCGAGGAGGCCGCCGAGCACGGCGTCCGGGTCGCCGTGCCGCGTCCGGGGGAGCGCTTCGACGCCGGAGGCGACCTCCCGGTCGACGACTGGTGGACCGCGCCGGCCGGGCGCTGGGCGGGCCTGCCGGACGCGAACCGAAAAGAAGGCTAGATTGCCGGGCATGAGCGATCAGACGCCCGTGCCCCCGCCGCCGGACCTGTCGAAGAAGCCGTCCGCCGAGACTCCCTCCGCCGACGCAGTGCCGCCGCCGCCTCCGCCGGTCCCGGCGCCGGCGTACGGGGCCCCGGTGCCGCAGATGTACGGCCCCGGCCCGGTCGGCAAGGTGCGCTCGACGGGTCTCGCCTTCCTGTGGATGATCCTCACGCTCGGCATCTACAGCTTCTTCTGGATGGGCTTCGTGCACAGCGAGCTGAAGCAGCACACCGGCCGCGGCGTCGGCGGCGCGATCGCGGTCATCATCTGGCTCTTCGTCGCGCCGGTGATGATGTTCCTGACGCCGCTGGAGATCGGCAACACCCAGGAGCTGGCCGGCCGGAAGCCGACCGTCTCGGCGCTGTGGGGCCTGTGGTTCCTGCTCCCGCTGATCGGCCCGATCGTCTGGTTCGTCAAGGTCAACGGCGACCTCAACGAGTACTGGGAGTCGATGGGCGCGACCGCCTGACCCGTTCCCGCGCACGTCTTCGTACGACGGCCGCCGACCCGGACACGTCCGGTCGGCGGCCGTCGGTGTTCCCGCATAGTCTTAGCCGGACATGAGCATGCAGTTCCCGATCCCCGGCCTCCCGACCACGCAGCCCGAGGAGACCGCGCGCCGTCGCCGCCCGACCCGCGACGAGCTGCTCGCCGGGCTCAACGAACCGCAGGCCCGCGCGGTCGTGCACGAGGGCGCCCCGCTGCTGGTCGTCGCCGGCGCCGGCTCCGGCAAGACCCGGGTGCTGACCCGGCGGATCGCCTGGCTGATCACGGAGCGCGGCGCGCACCCGGGCTCGATCCTGGCGATCACGTTCACCAACAAGGCCGCCGCCGAGATGCGCGAGCGCGTCGAGGAGCTCGTCGGCGGCCGGGCCCGGATCATGTGGGTGAGCACGTTCCACTCGTCCTGCGTGCGGATCCTGCGCAAGGAGAGCGACAAGCTCGGCTTCAAGTCGAACTTCACCATCTACGACGCGGCCGACTCCAAGCGGCTGATGACGCTGGTCTGCCGCGACCTCGACCTGGACGTGAAGCGCTACCAGCCGCGAGCGATCCTGAACTGGATCTCGAACGCGAAGAACGAGCTCCAGGACCACGAGGAGGCCGCGAAGGACGCCGGCAACGACCAGGAGCGCACCTACGCGGAGGCGTTCCGCGTCTACCAGGAGCGGTTGCGGCAGGCGAACGCGTTCGACTTCGACGACCTGCTGATGCAGACCGTGCTGCTGTTCCGGGCGTTCCCCGACGTGCGGGAGAACTGGCGCCGCCGGTTCCGGCACGTGCTCGTCGACGAGTACCAGGACACCAACCACGCCCAGTACGCGCTGATCCACGAGCTCTGCGCGGACTCCCTGGAGGAGACCGGCGCACCCGAGGGCGTCCCCGGCGCCGAGCTGATGGTCGTCGGTGACGCCGACCAGTCGATCTACGCGTTCCGCGGCGCGAACATCCGCAACATCATGGACTTCGAGCAGGACTTCCCGAACGCGGAGACGGTGCTGCTGGAGCAGAACTACCGTTCGACGCAGACGATCCTGACCGCGGCCAACGCGGTGATCGGGCACAACGAGGGCCGGACGCCGAAGCGGCTGTGGTCCGACGCCGGCGACGGCGCCAAGATCACCGGGTACGTCGGCGACGACGAGCGCGACGAGGCCCGGTACGTCGCCGAGGAGATCGACCGGCTCACCGACGAGGGCTCGGCCCGCGCCGGGGACGTCGCCGTCTTCTACCGGACCAACGCGCAGTCCCGGGTGTTCGAGGAGGTCTTCATCCGGGTCGGGATGCCCTACCGGGTGGTCGGCGGCGTCCGGTTCTACGAGCGCAAGGAGGTCAAGGACGCGCTGGCCTACCTGCGGACCTTGGCGAACCCGAGCGACCTGGTCTCGCTGCGCCGGATCCTGAACACCCCCAAGCGCGGGATCGGGGACCGGGCCGAGGCCTGCCTGGACGCGTTCGCGACCCGCGAGCGGATCACGTTCTGGGAGGCGCTGCAGCGGGCCGGCGAGGCTCCCGGCCTCGCCAGCCGCTCGCTGAACGCGATCAGCGCGTTCGTCGAGCTGATCGAGCAGCTCCAGTCGATGGTCGCCGCGGGGGAGCGGGTCGACGTCGTGCTGGAGCAGACCCTGACCCGCAGCGGCTACCTCCAGGAGCTGGAGGAGTCCGACGACCCGCAGGACGAGACCCGGGTGGAGAACCTGGCCGAGCTCGTCGCGGTGGCCCGCGAGTTCGCCGACGACCCGCAGCTCGGTCCGAGCGCGGACCCGGCGGACGCCGTCCTGGCCGAGGGGGACCCGGCGGCCGATCCCGTCGTACCGGGCCTGACCGACTTCCTGGAGCGGGTCGCCCTGGTGGCCGACTCCGACCAGATCCCGGATGCGCCCGAGGGCGACGGTGCTGACGGGGAGGGGGCGCCCGGCGTCGTCACCCTGATGACCCTGCACACCGCCAAGGGCCTGGAGTTCCCGGTCGTCTTCCTGACGGGGCTGGAGGACGGGGTCTTCCCGCACCTGCGCTCGCTCGGCGACAAGCCCGAGCTGGAGGAGGAGCGCCGGCTCGCGTACGTCGGCCTCACCCGCGCCCGGGAGCGGCTCTACGTCTCCCGCGCGGTGGTCCGCTCCGCGTGGGGCGCCCCGGCGCACAACCCGGCCTCCCGGTTCCTCGACGAGCTGCCGGTCGACCTCGTCGACTGGAAGCGGACGCAGGCCGAGATGACCAGCTGGGGGCGGCCGGCTGCCTCTGATTTCGGGGCGGGGGGCGGCGGCTACGGCTCGGGCAGCCTCACCGGCCGCGGCCGGCAGGCGATGCAGACCCGCTTCAGCAGTGCCACCGCGTCAGCGGACGCGTCGAAGAAGGCGACGGCCGGGCGCGCGATCCCGACTCTCGACCCGGGGGACCGGGTCCAGCACGACTCGTTCGGCCTGGGCACCGTGGTCACGGTCGAGGGCGCCGGCGACAAGGCGGTCGCGAGCATCGACTTCGGCAGCGAGGGCGTGAAGCGGCTGCTGCTGCGGTACGCGCCGGTGGAGAAGCTCTGAGCGCTTGAACTACGGAGTCACTCCGTGAAACAGGAACGCCGGGTACGGGTCGACCGGGTCGCCGCCGCCGGGGCGGACCTCGATGTGCACGTGCGGGCCGGTGACGTTGCCGGTGCTGCCGATGCGGCCGATCTGCGCGGACTGGATGATCTTCTGACCGACGGTGACACCGATCTCGGACTGGTGGCAGTACCAGATCTCGGTGCCGTCGGGGAGGGTCTCGACGGTCTTGTTGCCGTAGGCGCCGTCGAATCCGGTCGAGGTGATCACGCCGTTGGCGACCGCGAAGATCGGGGTGCCCGTGGGGGCGGCGAAGTCGAGGCCGGTGTGGTTGTGGGACCACAGCCCGCTGGACTGACCGAAGCGGGCGGTCAGGTGGTAGCCGATCGTCGGCAGCACCCAGAGGTTCTTGGCGATCTGGTCGGCGCGGCGCTGGGCGGAGGCGGCCAGTGAGGCGAGCTGTGCGTTGCGCTGCTGGTTCTGCTCCTCGACCGCGGCCTTGAGCTTCTGGTCGGCCACGTCCTCGGCGGCCTGGCGCTCGGAGTCGCGGCTGATCGCCTGCGCGCGCGGGTCGTCGCCGGTGAAGTTGAAGGCGTCGGTGCCGCTGAACGAGTCGGACGCGCCGGCAGAGAGCTGGATGTTCTGGCTGCCCGGGAGCGCCCCCTGGCCCATGCCCACGGCACCGACGGCGGCCGCAGCAATGGCAACGGTCCCGACGATGGTCGGGACCGCGGGGATCTTCCGGAGCCGGTTCGCCTGCGCCTGGCGACGGGTGGCCTTGCGCTTGCCGGTCGCGGCGCGGGTGCCGGTCGCAGCAGGGGTCGGGGTCGCGGCGGCCTCGTGGCCGCTGCGGTCTGCCCGGTGGTTACCCATGCTGTCCTTGCTCGTGTTCTTGCCTCGTCGGCGTTTCACTTGCCCGCCGAACTGTAACGGAACGGTCACGGGGGAGTGAAATCCTGACCGCGACCACTGTGCACAACGGAGGAAGCCGTTCCGGGATACGGGGTAACCCGGAACACGTTCTACTAGGACGTCCTAGTACTCTGCCGGTCATGTTGCGCATCGTTGTTGCCAAGCCAGGCCTCGATGGCCACGACCGTGGTGCCAAGGTCGTGGCCCGCGCGCTGCGTGATGCCGGACATGAGGTCATTTATACCGGTTTGCACCAAACGCCGGAACAGATCGTGGAGACCGCGATCCAGGAGGACGCCGATCTGGTCGGCCTCTCGGTGCTCTCCGGAGCCCACATGACCCAGTTCCGCCGGATCATCGAGCTGCTCGCCGAGCGCGACGCCGCGGACATCGTCGTCTTCGGCGGTGGCATCGTCCCCGACGAGGACCTGCCCGCGCTGACCGAGCTGGGTGTCGCCAAGATCTTCACCCCCGGCGCGACCACCACCGAGATCACCGACTGGGTCAACACCCGCTTCCCCGACCAGGCCTGAGGTCCGCGGCGCCGCCGTCGGCGTTCCACGACCTGACCCGGTTCACGGGACGAGCGTCAACAGGTTTACGCTCGCCTGTGGCTCCGCCCTTGTGGCAGAGCCCCCGCATGCATTGACGCAGCAAGAGCAGTGCAGTCCTCAAAGAATTGGGTGAACCCGTGGATCTGATGGAGTACCAGGCGAAGGAGCTCTTCGCCAAGCACGGCGTCGCGACCACCCTCGGTGTGGTCGTCGAGACCGCCGAGGAGGCCAAGGCAGCCGCTGAGAAGCTGGGCGGCGTCACCGTCGTCAAGGCGCAGGTCAAGGCCGGTGGCCGCGGCAAGGCCGGCGGCGTCAAGCTCGCCAAGACCGCCGACGAGGCCTTCGAGCACGCTTCCAACATCCTGGGCATGGAGATCAAGGGCCTGACGGTCAACCGCGTCCTGGTCACGCCGGCGACCCCGCCGGTCGAGGAGTACTACTTCTCGTTCCTGCTGGACCGCGCCAACCGCTCGCACCTGTGCATCGCCTCGGTCGAGGGCGGCGTCGAGATCGAGGAGGTCGCCAAGACCAACCCCGAGGCCGTGCGCCAGATCCCGATCAACGCGATCGAGGGCGTCACCCCGGAGAAGGCCGCCGAGATCGTCGACGACGCCAAGTTCCCGGCCGAGCTCCGTGACCAGGCCATCGAGATGGTCCAGCAGCTCTGGAAGGTGTACGTCGAAGAGGACGCCACCCTCGTCGAGGTGAACCCGCTCGCCCGCCTCGAGGGCGACAAGCTGGAGGCCCTGGACGGGAAGGTGTCGCTCGACGACAACGCCTCCGAGGTCCGCCACCCCGACCACGAGCACTTCGAGATCCGCGAGGAGGCCGACCCGCTCGAGGCGAAGGCCAAGGACCTCGGTCTCAACTACGTCAAGCTCGACGGCCAGGTGGGCATCATCGGCAACGGCGCGGGTCTGGTCATGTCGACCCTCGACGTCGTCGCGTACGCCGGCGAGAAGCACGGTGGCGTGAAGCCGGCGAACTTCCTCGACATCGGCGGCGGCGCGAACGCCCAGGTGATGGCCAACGGCCTCGACGTCATCCTCAACGACCCCCAGGTCAAGAGCGTCTTCGTGAACGTCTTCGGCGGCATCACCGCGTGCGACGAGGTCGCGAACGGCATCAAGGGCGCGCTGGAGATCCTGGGTGACTCCGAGACCAAGCAGCTCGTCGTCCGGCTCGACGGCAACAACGTCGAGCAGGGGCGCGCGATCCTCGCCGAGCTCAACCACCCGCTCGTGACCGTGGTCGACACCATGGACGGCGCGGCCGACAAGGCCGCCGAGCTGGCGAACAACTGAAACAGGAGAACTTGAAGCAATGACGATCTACCTCAACAAGGACTCCAAGATCATCGTCCAGGGCATCACCGGGGGGATGGGCTCCAAGCACACCAACCTGATGCTCCAGGCCGACGCCAACATCGTGGGCGGCGTGAACGCGCGCAAGGCCGGCACCACCGTCGAGCTCAACGGCAAGGAGCTCCCGGTCTTCGGCACCGTCGAGGAGGCCATGAAGGAGACCGGCGCGAACGTGTCCGTGGCCTTCGTCCCGCCGGCGTTCACCAAGGACGCCTGCATCGAGGCCATCGACGCCGAGATCCCGCTCCTGGTGGTCATCACCGAGGGCGTCCCGGTCCAGGACACCGCCGAGGTGTTCGCGTACCTCGACGGCAAGACCACCCGGATGATCGGCCCGAACTGCCCGGGCATCATCTCCCCGGAGGAGTCGCTGGCCGGCATCACGCCGCACACCATCGCGGGCAAGGGCCCGATCGGTCTCGTCTCGAAGTCGGGCACGCTGACCTACCAGATGATGTACGAGCTGCGTGACTACGGCTTCACCACCGCCATCGGCATCGGCGGCGACCCGATCATCGGCACCACGCACATCGACGCCCTCGAGGCCTTCGAGAACGACCCGGAGACCAAGGCGATCGTGATGATCGGCGAGATCGGCGGCGACGCCGAGGAGCGGGCCGCGGCGTACATCAAGGAGCACGTGACCAAGCCGGTCGTCGGTTACGTCGCGGGCTTCACCGCCCCGGAGGGCAAGACCATGGGCCACGCCGGCGCCATCGTCTCGGGCTCCTCGGGCACCGCGCAGGCGAAGAAGGAGGCCCTCGAGGCCGCCGGGGTCAAGGTCGGCAAGACGCCGTCCGAGACCGCCGCCCTGATGCGGGAGATCATGCAGTCGCTCTGATCTCGGCAGAACGCGACGAAGGCCCCCGGAGCGATCCGGGGGCCTTCGTCGTACGGGCGTCGTACCCAGCGGGCGGAGCCGCCTCCAGCCCGAAACTGGCGCTTCCGACCCGAAGCATCGGGCTGTCCGGCCGGTTTCCCCCCTTCCCTTGGGAAACCGCCGCCGCTCGCCCAGGCCTCAGGTGACGGCGTTGCGTTCCGCGTACGCCGGGTCGAGGTGCTCCCCGGCGGCCAGGACGGAGACCAGGTGCTCGACGGCGTCGTACACGTCGGCGTGGCCCAGGTAGAGCGGGGTGAAGCCGAACCGGGCGATCCCCGGGGCGTCGCCGTCGTCGCGGAAGTCGCCGATGACGCCGCGGGCGATCAGCGCCTGGACGATGCCGTAGGCGTGCTCGTGGCGGAACGAGACCTGGCTGCCGCGCCGGGCGTGGTCCAGCGGGGTGACGATCTCCAGGTCCGGCAGCCGCTCGCCGAGCAGCCGCACGAACAGGTCGGTCAGGGAGAGCGAGGCCGCCCGGAGGTCGGCCGTGCTGACGCCGTCGAAGGCCTCCAGGGCGGTGTCCAGGGCCGACAGCGCGAGGACCTGGTGGGTGCCGGACGCCCAGCCGGTCATCCCGGCGGCGCGGTCGTAGTCGCGGGCCATCGCGAACGGGGACGCGTGGCCCATCCAGCCGGTGATCGGCTGCCGGGCCGCCTCCTGGTGCCGCGGCGCCACCCAGGTGAAGGCGGGCGCGCCGGGGCCGCCGTTGAGGTACTTGTAGGTGCAGCCGACCGCGAAGTCGGCACCGGCGGCGGTCAGGTCGACCGGGACCGCGCCGGCGGAGTGGCAGAGGTCCCACTGGACCAGGGCGCCCTTCGCCTGGGCGGCGGCGGTGACCGCGGCCATGTCGTACATCGCGCCGGTGCGGAAGTCGACGTGGGTCAGCGACAGCAGCGCGACTCCCGCGTCGACCGCGGCCACCGGGTCCGCCGGGTCGCACCAGCGCAGCTCCAGGCCGAGCAGGTCGGCGACGCCCGCGGCGATGTAGCCGTCGGTCGGGAAGGTGGACGGCTCGACGACGAGGACCCGGCGCTCCGGGCGCAGCCGGGCGGCCGCGACGAACGTCTTGAACAGGGAAACGCTGGTCGAGTCTCCGACGTGCAGGTCGGCGGGCGCGGCGCCCACCAGCGGGGCGATCCGGGCGGCGACCCGGCCGACCAGCTCGATCCAGCGGCCGCCACCATCGGGCAGAGCGTTCCAGGAGCGGATCAGGCCCTCGCCCCACTCGCGCTCCACCACGTCGGCCATCCGGGCGGGCACGCCGGCCGGCAGCACCCCGAGCGAGTTGCCGTCGAGGTAGATCACGCCCTCGGGGATGCGGAACCGGTCGCGGGTGTGCCGCAGCGGGGACGCCTCGTCCAGCCGGACGGCGTCGTCGCGGGTCGTCGGAAGCGTTGCGGTCATCAGCCCACCTCGAAGAGTCGGTCCCTCGCTCGGTTCACCAGGGCCTGGAACGTTGCCTTGTCCACGTCGTACTTGTCCACCGGGGTCATCGTCACCTGGGCGACGTTCTTCCCGGCCCGGATCACCGCGGTCCAGTAGGCGACGCTCTCCTGGCGCTGGTTGACCTGGTTCTCCAGCCGCCACAGCGCGTACGACGACCCGCGGACGCCGTTGCGCGAGATCGTGCTGCGGCTGAGCGTGCTGCCGAGCTCCTTGTCCGGGCAGGCCTTCATCCGGGTCACCAGCCGGTCGTGGAACCGGGCCGCGGCCTGGGGGGTCGCGAAGGTGCCGATGGTCTCGGTCAGGCCGAACCGCTTCGGCAGCCCCGCGTTCGGGATCAGGAACGACCGGGTCAGCGGCTTGGTCGCGCCGGCCTTGGTGAAGCTCGCGTTGTCGCAGGTGGTCGCGGCCGGGTTCAGCGTGGCCGGCTGCGGGTCGGTGCCCACCCAGGGACGCATCACCCGGCCGATCGCCGGCAGGTCGGCGATCGCGAGCATGCCGGGGGTCTCCCCGGACGGCGGCGGCAGGGTGGCCACGGTCTGCGGCGCGGTGACGCAGGCGCCGGCGACCGGGGACTCGCAGAGGTTCTGCACCGAGGCTGCCAGCACCTGGGCGAGCCGGTCCGCGGGCAGGGGCTTGTCGGCCAGGGACTCCAGGACGGTGGAGGTGGTCAGCGCCCCGGTCCGGGCGACGCCGACGACGTAGGAGCGGTCCTGCCTGCTCGGGATCCGCATCCGCAGGATCTGCGCCTGGTCGCCGACGCCGGTGACGTCGTAGGCGTCGACGAGCTGGATCCGGGCGACCCGGCAGCCGGTGTACCAGCCGAGGGTGGTGTCGTAGGCGGCCCGGGCGGCGCCGGGGGAGTTGGAGATCTCCACGGTCTGCACCAGGCCCTGGGGGGCCGGGACGCCCGCGGCGGCGAACTTCCGGACCCAGGTGCCGAGCCCGTTGTCGTCGGCGAAGCTCGACGTCTGGCACATCGTGTTGAGGCCGGTGCCCTGGGTGTTGTCGGTGGTCCCGGTCGGGGTCAACGGCTGGCGCGGGGTCAGCGGGGCGACCTGCTCGGGGGTGAGCAGCATCCGCTTCGCGACCAGCTCGGCCGGACGCGGCGCGGGCTTCGCGGGAGCGCCCTCCGCCACGAAGGCGCCGGCTCCGACGGTGAGGAAGGCGATCAGGGCGGACCCGACGATCGCGTGGTTGCGGCGCCGGCGCAGTCCGTTGCGGCGCACGATCGGGGCGCGCGGGAGCTTCACCGTGCCGGCCGCCTCGTCGAGGGTCTCGAGCCGGGCCCGGATCTCGGTGCTGTCGCACTCGAGGGCGAGCGCGGTGGCCGCGGTGGCGGCCTGCAGCGCCTCCTCGGTCTTCTCCCGGGTCAGGCCGACCTCGCGGCCGATGTCGTCCAGCGGCATCGTGGCGAGTTGGTTGAGGATCAGCACCCGGCGCTGCGCGTCGGGGAGCTTGTGCAGCGCCTCCAGCACGGCCGCCTGCTCGGCGGTGACGTGGCGCTCCTTGTGCCAGAGGCGGGCGGTGTGCCGGCGGGCCGCGGCGCTCCAGGCGCGCGGGCGCACCCAGTTCTCGGGGTCGTCGAGGCGGCCGGCCTTGTCCCAGTGGTGACGCGCGGCGACGTAGGCGTCCCGGACGGCGCTGCGCGCGGCACCCAGGTCGCCGGTGAGGGCGAACGTCTGCAGGACGAGGCGGCGACGGGTGGTGAGGTAGAACTCGTCGAATTCCTCGGCAGTTGGCATGACAGACCGAGGTTACCGGTGTGGCAAACCCGGGGCGTCACGGCGATGGGTGAGGATGTGAGGGAAATGACCGACCTGATCCGGCGTCCGACCGTCTCCTCCGGGCGACCCGAGGAGCCCGCGGGGCGTCCGCTGGGGGTCGTCGCCGCCGCTGCCGGCGCTCTCGCCGCGGTCGTCTCGCTCGTCCTCTGCCTCGCGCTCGCGCTGACGGCGTGGTTCCTCGCCGACGGAGGCGCCCACGGCGACACCACCGACGCGCTCCGGGCCGGGGCGGTCGCCTGGCTCGTCGGGCACGGCTCGCACGTGACCGTGTCCGGGACCCCGGTCGGGATGGTGCCGCTGGGGCTGACGGTGCTGCTGGTGCTGGTGGCGTACCGCAGCGGCCGCGCGGCCGTCCGGAACGCCGCCCCGGCGACCGACGACCGGGCCCTCGGATCCGCTGTCGCGATGCTGACCTGCGGCTACGTCGTCGTCGCCGTGCTCGTCGGGGTGCTCGCCTCGGCCGACGCCGGCGTGAGCCTGCCCCGCACGGTCCTCGGCGCCGCGGCCGTCGCCGCCGTCGGCGGCGGCCTCGGACTCGCGTCCGGGACCGGCCGGCTGGAGACCTGGGTCGCCCGGGTCCCGGAGTGGGCCCGCCAGGTCGCCGTCGGCGCGCTCGCCGGTGCGCTCGCCCTGGTGGTCTCCGGAGCCGTGCTCGTCGCCGTCGGCCTGCTGATCTCCTTCAACGAGGCCGCGACGGTCTTCTCCGGCCTCGACCTGAACGTCGGGGACGCCCTCAGCCTCACCGTCGCGACCGCCCTCTTCGCCCCGAACGCGGTCCTCCTCGGCTGCGCCTACCTGCTCGGCCCCGGGTTCGCGTTCGGCGTCGGCACCAGTGTGTCGCCCACCGCGGTGTCCCTCGGCGTGGTCCCGGCGGTCCCGGTCCTGGCCGCGCTGCCCGGTGACGGCCCCACCCCCGGCTGGCTCGCCGTCCTCATGGTCGTCCCGGCCGTCTGCGCCGGTCTCGGCACGGCCCTCGGTCGGCGTGGCGCAGTGACGGGCGGCGAGTCGCCGGCGTACGACGTGGCCGCGCTGCGCGGCGCCGGCGCCGGCTTCGGAGCGGGCGTGCTCGTCACCCTCGCGATCGCGCTCGCCGGCGGCCCGCTCGGCAGCGGCCGGCTGGCCGAGGTCGGCGCCCCGGTCGCCGAGGTGCTGGTCTTCGCCACCGGAACCATGGCGGTGGGGGGAGCCCTGGCCGGTCTCATCGCCACCTGGGCCGACCGCCGGGCCGAGCGGCGCCGGTAGCCTCGTCGCCGTGAGCGACGCCAACCCTGCCCGCCTCGTCGTCCTGGTCTCCGGCGCCGGGACCAACCTCCAGGCCCTGATCGACGCCTGCGCCGACCCGGCGTACGGCGCCAAGGTGGTCGCCGTCGGCGCCGACCGCGACGACATCGAGGGCCTGGCCCGGGCCGAGCGCGCCGGCATCCCGACGTTCGTCCGCAAGGTCGGCCAGTTCACCTCCCGCGAGCACTGGGACCTGGCCCTGACCGACACCGTGGCCGCCTTCGAGCCCGACGTCGTCGTGCTGGCCGGCTTCATGAAGCTGGTCGGGCCGGCGTTCCTGGGTGCGTTCGCCGACCGGGTGGTCAACACCCACCCCGCGCTGTGCCCGTCGTTCCCCGGCACCACCGGTCCCGCCGACGCCCTCGCCTACGGCGTGAAGGTGACCGGCGCGACCCTGTTCGTCGTCGACGCCGGGGTGGACACCGGCGCGATCATCGCCCAGGCGGTCGTCCCGGTGCAGGACGACGACGACGTCGAGAGCCTGCACGACCGAATCAAGGTCGCCGAGCGGGAGATGCTGGTCGAGAACGTCGGCCGGATGGCTCGCGAGGGGTTGACGATCAGCGACCGCCGAGTTCGTTTCGGCCGCTGACGTCGCTTAGAATCGCCGCACACGACTGGCGCAGCTGGGCCACCAGCAGGGAGTGAGTCGAGGCCGCATCGAACGCCTGGGTGCCCTCAGTCCGACCCGTGTACCCAGCCCCAGGAGTGTTCTCATGAGCGACCAGATCCCGATCAAGCGTGCGTTGGTCTCCGTCTTCGACAAGACCGGCCTCGACGACCTGGTCCGCGGCCTCGCCGAGGCCGGTGTGGAGCTGGTCTCCACCGGCGGCTCCGCCGCGCTGATCGAGGGCCTCGGCCTGCCGGTCACCAAGGTCGAGGACCTGACCGGCTTCCCGGAGTGCCTCGACGGCCGGGTCAAGACGCTGCACCCGCGGGTGCACGCAGGCATCCTGGCCGACCGCCGTCTGGACAGCCACGTCGAGCAGCTGGCCGACCTCGGTGTCGAGCCCTTCGACCTGGTGGTCGTCAACCTCTACCCGTTCGCCGCGACCGTGGCGGCCGGCGGCACGGTCGAGGAGATCATCGAGAAGATCGACATCGGCGGCCCCTCGATGGTCCGCGCGGCCGCCAAGAACCACCCGAGCGTCGCGATCATCACCGACGGCGCCGACTACCCCCGCGCGCTGGAGGCGGCACGCAGCGGCGGTTTCACCTACGACGAGCGCAAGGCTCTGGCCGCCAAGGCGTTCGTGCACACCGCGACGTACGACGTCGGCGTCGCCTCCTGGATGGGCAGCGTGCTGACCGACTCCAGCGAGGGCACCGGCTTCCCGGCCTGGATCGGCGGCACCTACGACAAGGCCACCGTGCTCCGCTACGGCGAGAACCCGCACCAGAAGGCGGCGCTCTACCTGAATGCTGCTTTTGACGGGCACAGCGGGCCGGCCGGCCTGGCGCAGGCCGAGCAGCTGCACGGCAAGGAGATGTCGTACAACAACTACGTCGACACCGACGCCGCCCGCCGCGCCGCGAACGACTTCGCCGAGCCGGCCGTCGCGATCATCAAGCACGCCAACCCGTGCGGTATCGCCGTCGGCGCCGACATCGCCGAGGCTCACCGCCGCGCCCACGAGTGCGACCCGGTCTCCGCGTTCGGCGGCGTGATCGCGGCCAACCGGCCGGTCACCGTCGAGATGGCCAAGCAGGTCGCCGACGTGTTCACCGAGGTCATCGTGGCCCCGGGCTACGAGGACGGCGCCGTGGAGATCCTCCAGGGCAAGAAGAACATCCGGATCCTGGTCGCCGCGGCCGGCGCGGGCTCCCCGGTCGAGACCCGGCCGATCAGCGGCGGGCTGCTCATGCAGACCGTCGACCACGTCGACGCCGTCGTCGAGGGCGGGGGCGACGACCCGTCGACCTGGACGCTCGCGACCGGCGAGGCCGCCTCGCCCGAGGTGCTCGCCGACCTGGCCTTCGCCTGGAAGGCCTGCCGCGCGGCCAAGTCGAACGCGATCCTGCTCGCCAAGGACGGCGGCTCGGTCGGCATCGGCATGGGCCAGGTCAACCGCGTCGACTCCTGCAAGCTCGCCGTCGAGCGGGCCAACGGCCTGGTCGAGGGTCCGGGAGGGAAGCTGGAGCGTGCCCGCGGCTCGGTGGCCGCCTCGGACGCGTTCTTCCCGTTCGAGGACGGCCCGCAGATCCTCATCGAGGCCGGGGTCACGGCGATCGTGCAGCCGGGCGGCTCGGTCCGCGACGAGCTGACCGTGGAGGCCTGCAAGGCCGCCGGCGTGACGATGTACTTCACCGGCACGCGGCACTTCTTCCACTGATCTCACAGACTCCCCAGGCAGGATGAACCACGTGACCGCACAGAAGCTCGACGGCAACGCCACCGCTGCCGCCATCAAGGACGAGCTCAAGTCCCGCATCGCCGCGCTCGCCGACCGGGGCATCGTCCCCGGCCTCGGCACCGTCCTGGTCGGCGACGACCCGGGCTCGCGCTGGTACGTCAACGGCAAGCACAAGGACTGCGCCGAGGTCGGCATCGAGTCGCTCCGGGTGGAGCTGCCCGGGACGGCCACCCAGGAGGAGATCGAGGCAGCCGTCGCCGGCCTCAACGCCGACCCGGCCTGCACCGGCTACATCGTCCAGCTCCCGCTGCCGAAGGGCATCGACGAGAACCGGGTCCTCGGTCTCATCGACCCGGCCAAGGACGCCGACGGCCTGCACCCGACGAACCTCGGCTGGCTCGTCCTCGGGACCGAGGCGCCGCTGCCGTGCACGCCGTACGGGATCGTCGAGCTGCTCCGCCGTCACGACGTCGCGATCGCCGGCGCCGAGGTGGTCGTGGTCGGCCGCGGTGTCACCGTCGGGCGCCCGATGGGGCTGCTGCTGACCCGGCGCTCGGAGAACGCCACCGTGACGCTGTGCCACACCGGCACCCGGGACCTGGCCGCCCACGTCCGCAACGCCGACATCGTGGTCGCGGCCGCCGGTGTCCCCGGGATCATCACCGCGGACATGGTCAAGCCGGGCGCGGCCGTGCTCGACGTCGGGGTCTCGCGCGTCGACGGAAAGATCGCCGGCGACGTGGCCGAGGACGTCTGGGAGGTCGCGGGCTGGGTCTCGCCGAACCCCGGCGGCGTCGGCCCGATGACGCGGGCGATGCTGCTGGCCAACGTCGTCTCCATCGCGGAAGGCACGCCGGCGACGTGACTCTCCCCGACCTCCCCGAGCAGAAGCGGCGCCGGCCGTCGACCTTCGGCGGCCTGATCTACCTGATCGTCGTGGCGGTGACCGTGGTCGGCTTCGCCCTGGTCGCGGCTGGTCCGTGGCGGCGGGGGATCGCGCTGGTCGGGGTCGGGCTGCTGTTCGCGTCGGGGATGCGCCTGGTGATCCACGAGGACGAGGCCGGGATGCTCCGGGTCCGCGGCCGCACGTTCGACGTGGTCGCGCTGGCCGGGGTCGGTGTCGCACTCATCGCGCTGGCCACCAACATCCCGGACCAGCCGGGGCTCTGAGATGGCCGTCAGGTTCGGGCTCGTCGGCACCGGCCACTGGGCACGCACCGTCCATGCCGTCGGGCTGGCCGCCCACCCCGAGGTCGACCTGGTCGGCGTCTGGGGCCGCGACCCGGGCCGGACGGGCGAGGTCGCGGACGCGCACGGTGCGGCGGCGTACGCGGACTTCGACGCCCTCGTCGCCGATGTCGACGCGCTGGCGTTCGCGGTGCCGCCGGACCTCCAGGCCGAGCTGGCGCTCCGGGCCGCCGAGGCCGGCCGGCACCTGTTCTTGGAGAAGCCGGTGAGCCTCGACCCGGCCGCGGCCGACGCGATCGTCGCCGCGACCGAGGAGCGCGGACTGGCGACGATGGTCTTCCTGATCCAGCGGTTCGTGCCGGCCTGGGAGGAGTGGCTGACCGAGGTGGCCGCCACCGGCCCGCTCGGCGGCCGCGCGGACTGGCTCACCAGCCAGGGCCCCGCCAGCCCGTACGCCGGCTCGACCTGGCGCCGCGAGCACGGGGCGCTCTGGGACGTCGGCCCGCACATGCTCTCCCAGCTGATCGCCGCGCTCGGCCCGGTGACCGACGTCGTCGGCGCCCGCGGCCGCGAGGACCTGGTGCACCTGGTGCTCACCCATGAGGGCGGCCGCACCAGCCGGATGTCGTTGAGCCTGCGGATGCCCGACGCGGCCCGCAGCATCGCCGTCGAGCTCTGGGGCGAGGACGGCTGGCACCGGCAGCCGGACGCCGAGCGGGACACCGGCGACGCCTACGCCCGTGCGCTCGGCGACCTGGTCGCCAACATCGGCTCGGGGGAGACAGCGCACCGTTGCGACGTCCGGTTCGGCCGGGACCTGGTGCACGTGCTCGCCCGCTGCGAGGCCGTGCTGGGCTGAGGCCCGCTGGAATTGCGCCGACCCGGCGCTGGAATGGCGCCGGGTCGGCTCAGGTTCCGATCAAGCGCTCAGATGAGGCCCAGCTCCGTGACCGCGGCGCGCTCGTCGGCGAGCTCGGCGGTGGAGGCGTCGATCCGGGCGCGGGAGAAGTCGTCGATCTCCAGGCCCTGGACGATCTCCCAGTCGCCCCCGGAGGTGGTGACCGGGAACGAGGAGACCAGGCCCTCGGGGACGCCGTACGAGCCGTCGGAGACGACCGCCATCGAGACCCAGTCGCCGGCCGGCGTGCCGTTCAGCCAGTCGCGGGCGGCGTCGCAGGTCGCCGAGGCAGCCGAGGCGGCCGAGGAGGCGCCGCGGGCGTCGATGATCGCCGCGCCGCGCTTGGCGACGGTCGGGATGAAGGTGTCCTGCAGCCAGGCCTGGTCGCCCACGACCTCGGCGGCGTTCTTGCCGCCGATCTCGGCGTGGAAGATGTCCGGGTACTGGGTGGCCGAGTGGTTGCCCCAGATCGTCATCTTCTTGATGTCGGTGACCGCGGCGCCGGTCTTGGCGGCGAGCTGCGAGATAGCCCGGTTGTGGTCCAGGCGGGTCAGCGCGGAGAAACGCTCGGCCGGGATGTCCGGAGCGTTCTTGAGGGCGATCAGCGCGTTGGTGTTGGCCGGGTTGCCGGTCACGCCGATGCGGACGTCGTCGGCGGCGACGCTGTTGAGCGCCTTGCCCTGCGCGGTGAAGATCGCGCCGTTGGCCGACAGCAGGTCGCCCCGCTCCATGCCCGGGCCGCGCGGGCGCGCGCCGACGAGCAGGGCCAGGTTGACGCCGTCGAAGATCTTCTCGGCGTCGGAGCCGATCTCGATCCCGGCGAGGTTCGGGAACGCGCAGTCGTCGAGCTCCATGACGACGCCCTCGAGCGCCTTCAGGGCCGGCTCGATCTCGAGCAGGCGGAGCTCGACCGGGCGGTCGCCGGCGATCGCGCCGCTGGCGATCCGGAAGAGCAGGCTGTAGCCGATCTGGCCGGCAGCGCCGGTCACGGCCACCTTGAGCGGTGCAGTCACGTCAAACTCCAGGAGAGAGGTCGGATACGACGAACCGACGCTAGCAGCGGGCTGCCAGCGCCGGTTCGCGCGGGTACTCGGATGAGATGGGAGGACTAGCTCAGGTCGAACCGGTCCGCGTCCATCACCTTGGTCCAGGCGGCGACGAAGTCGTGCACGAACTTTTCCGCGGCGTCGTCGCTGGCGTAGACCTCGGCGACCGCGCGCAGCACCGAGTTCGACCCGAGGACCAGGTCGACCGCGGTCGCGGTGCGGCCGTCGGCGTTCTCGTAGACGTGCTCGGTCGTCGAGACCTTCCAGCCGCCGACGGTGTCGAGCAGGCTGGTGAAGAAGTCCGTCGACAGGGTGCCCGGGCGGTCGGTGAAGACGCCGAGGCCGTCCTTGCTGACGCCGAGGGCGCGCAGGCCGCCGACGAGCACGGTCAGCTCGGGCGCGTTCAGGCCGAGCAGGTACGCACGCTCGACGAGCAGCTTCTCCGGCTGGCCCTTCTCCCCGGCCCGCAGGTAGTTGCGGAAGCCGTCCGCCCGCGGCTCGAGCACCGCGAAGGAGTCGACGTCGGTCTGCTCCTGGGTGGCGTCGGTCCGGCCCGGGTGGAACGGCGCGGTCACCGGGAAGCCCGCGTCCGCGGCGGCCTTCTCGACCGCGGCCGTGCCGGCGAGCACGATCAGGTCGGCCAGCGAGACGGTCGCTCCGCCGGCGGCGTTGAACTCGGCCTGGATCTTCTCCAGCTCCGCGATCACCGGCGCGGTGCCCGCGTTGACCTCCCAGTCCTTCTGCGGCGCCAGCCGGAGGCGGGCGCCGTTGGCGCCACCGCGCTTGTCGGTGCGGCGGAAGGTCGAGGCCGAGGCCCAGGCGGTGGAGACCAGGTCGGCGACCGAGAGGCCGGACTCCAGTACCTTCGCCTTGAGCGCGGCGACGTCGGCGTCACCGATCGGGGTGCCGGTCGCGGCCGGGACCGGGTCCTGCCAGAGCTGGGGCTCGGCGACCCAGGGGCCGAGGTAGCGCGAGACCGGGCCCATGTCGCGGTGCAGCAGCTTGTACCAGGCCTTGGCGAAGGCGACGGCGAACTCGTCGGGGTTCTCCAGGAACCGCCGCGAGATCTTCTCGTACGCCGGGTCCATCCGCAGCGCGAGATCGCTGGTCAGCATCGTCGGCAGCTTGTTCGGGCCGCCGTGCGCGTCCGGGATGATCGGCTCGGCGTCCTTCGCCACCCACTGCTTGGCGCCGGCCGGGCTCTCCGAGAGCTCCCACTCGTAGCCGAAGAGGATCTCGAAGAAGCGGTTGCTCCACTGGGTCGGCTTGTCGGTCCAGGTGACCTCGAGGCCGCTGGTGATCGCGTCGCCGCCCTTGCCGGACTTGTAGGTGCTCTTCCAGCCGAAGCCCTGCTCCTCGATCGCGGCCGCCTCGGGCTCCGCGCCGACGTTCTCGGCCGGGCCGGCGCCGTGCGCCTTGCCGAAGGTGTGGCCGCCGGCGATCAGCGCGACGGTCTCCTCGTCGTTCATGGCCATCCGGGCGAAGGTCTCCCGGATGTCGCGCGCGGACGCGAGCGGGTCGGGCTTGCCGTTCGGGCCCTCGGGGTTGACGTAGATGAGGCCCATCTGGACCGCGCCGAGCGGCTTGCTCAGCTCGCGGTCACCGCTGTAGCGCTCGTCACCGAGCCACTCGGCCTCCATGCCGAAGTCGACCTCCTCCGGCTCCCAGACGTCCTGGCGTCCGAAGCCGAAGCCGAAGGTCTCGAAGCCCATCGACTCCAGGGCCACGTTGCCGGCGAGCACCAGCAGGTCGGCCCACGAGACGGACTGGCCGTACTTCTTCTTGACCGGCCAGAGCAGCCGGCGGGCCTTGTCCAGGTTGCCGTTGTCCGGCCAGCTGTTCAGCGGCGCGAACCGCTGGTTGCCGTCGCCGGCGCCACCGCGGCCGTCCTCGATCCGGTAGGTGCCGGCCGCGTGCCAGGAGAGCCGGATCATCAGGCCGCCGTAGTGGCCGAAGTCGGCGGGCCACCAGTCCTGGGAGGTGGTGAGGACCTCGGTGATGTCGCGCTTGAGCGCGTCGACGTCGACGCCGGCGAAGGCGGCGGCGTAGTCGAAGTCCGCGGCCAGCGGGTTGCCGGCGGGGGAGTGCGGGTGCAGCACGGTCAGGTCCAGGGCGTTCGGCCACCAGTCCTTGTTCGTGCGCGGCGCGGTTCCCGAAGCGGTCGGGGCACCGAGCACCGGGTTCTCGCTTTCAGACATGGAGCAACCTTTCAGAGGGGTTTTTCAGCGGGCGTTGCTGCTGGAGGTGGTGCAGGCGGGGCAGGTGCCCCAGTAGACGACCTCGGCCTCGTCGATCGAGAAGCCGTGGTCGTCGGCGGCGGTCAGGCACGGGGCCTCGCCGACGGCGCAGTCGACGTCGGCGATGGTGCCGCAGGAGCGGCAGATCAGGTGGTGGTGGTTGTCGCCGGTGCGGGACTCGTAGCGGGCGACGGAGCCGGCCGGCTGGATCCGGCGGAGGAGCCCGGCGCCGGTCAGCGTGTGCAGCGAGTCGTAGACGGTCTGGTGGGAGACGTCCGGGAGGGCCCGGCGGACGGCGTCGATGAGCGCGTCGGTGCTCGCGTGCGGATGGGCGTGCACGGCGTCGAGAACGGCCAGCCGGGGCCGGGTGACGCGCAGGTCCGCGCTGCGGAGCAGCAGCGGGAAGTCCACCGACGAGGTCACGCTCCCGACCCTAGGTGCGCTTTCTGGAATCAGTCAAGAAAAGACGGAGGCCGGGCGTGTCGGCCCCGCCGGGGACGCCGAAGGCCCCCGACGTGGATCGCCGGGGGCCTTCGGGTCGGGGTCGGTGCGGGTCAGCCGGCGTCCGCCACGGCGAAGTCGCCGGACGCGGCCGGGTCGTCGAACAGCGCCTTGTAGGTGATGCCGGCGAGCAGGCCGCCGGCCAGCGGGGCCAGGATGAACAGCCAGAGCTGGGCGATCGCGTCGGAGCCGGCGAAGATGCCGACCCCGATCGACCGCGCCGGGTTCACCGACGTGTTGGTCACCGGGATCGAGATCAGGTGGATCAGGGTCAGCGTCAGGCCGATCGTCAGCGGCGCGAAGCCCTTCGGGGCCCGGACGTCGGTCACGCCGAGGATCACCCACAGGAAGACGGCGGTGAGGAGCACCTCGATGATCAGGCAGGCCAGCAGCGAGTAGCCCTCGGGCGAGCGGTCGCCGTACCCGTTGGAGGCGAAGCCGGACTCCTTGGCGCTGAAGCCGTCGAGGCCGTTGGCGACCACCAGCAGCACGGCGCCGGCGACGATGCCGCCGATCAGCTGGGCGGCGAAGTAGACCGGGGTGTCCTTCCAGGCGATCCGGCCCGAGACGGCGGCCCCGGCGGTGACCGCCGGGTTGAAGTGTCCGCCGGAGATGTGGCCGACGGCGTACGCCATCGCCACGACGGTCAGGCCGAAGGCCAGCGCGACGCCCTGCCAGCCCACCCCCTTTCCGGCGAGGACGGCGGTGCCGCAACCTCCGAAGACGAGGACGAAGGTGCCGAGGAATTCTGCGGCGGCCTTCTTGGACATGGTCGGTTCCATGGGTGCACCTTTCGTCGGTGACGGGTCGCCGGGACCACCTGCCGGCGGCCGACTCCCGCCGGAGCCCCGGCTTTTCGGACGCTACGCCCAGAACCGCCTCTGTTGTGTGACCTCGGCCCGACTGCGAGGGTGGTGTCGCGGCTCACCGCCACGTGAGATATCTTGACGTCAAGAGATTCCGACCCGATCGCCTCCTAGGAGGAGCTTTCCCGATGGCCAGCATCATCTACACCCACACCGACGAAGCGCCCCTGCTGGCGACGTACTCGTTCCTCCCGATCATCTCCGCGTACGCCGCGAAGGCAGGCGTCGACGTCGAGACCCGCGACATCTCGGTCGCCGCCCGGATCCTCGCGCAGTTCGGCCTGGCCGACGACGCGCTGGCCGAGCTCGGGGCGCTCGCGAAGACGCCCGAGGCGAACATCATCAAGCTGCCGAACATCTCGGCCTCGATCCCGCAGCTGAAGGCCGCGGTCGCCGAGCTGCAGGCGCAGGGCTTCGCCGTCCCGGACTACCCGGACAACCCGCAGACCGACGCCGAGCGCGAGGCGCGCGCCAAGTACGACAAGGTCAAGGGCAGCGCGGTCAACCCGGTGCTGCGCGAGGGCAACTCCGACCGCCGCGCCCCCGCCTCGGTCAAGAACTACGCCAAGACCCACCCGCACTCGATGGGCGCCTGGAGCAGTGACTCCAAGACCAACGTCGCGACCATGGGCCAGCACGACTTCAAGTCCAACGAGAAGTCCGTCGTCCTCGCCGGCGACGACACCCTGTCGATCGTGCTCGAGGCCACCGACGGCACCCGGACCGTCCTCAAGGAGGGCGTGAAGGTCCTCGAGGGTGAGGTCGTCGACGCCTCGGTGATGCAGGTCGCGCACCTGCGCGCGTTCCTGGTCAACGCGATCGCGAAGGCCAAGGCCGAGGGCGTGCTGTTCTCCGCGCACCTCAAGGCCACGATGATGAAGGTCTCGGACCCGATCATCTTCGGCCACGTCGTGAAGGCCTTCTTCGCCGACGTCTTCGAGAAGTACGGCGCCGACCTGGCCGCCGCCGGCCTGTCCGCGAACGACGGCCTCGGCGCGATCTTCGCCGGGCTCGACGCCCTGCCGAACGGCGCGGAGATCAAGGCGGCCTTCGACGAAGCGATCGAGGCCGGCCCGCGCCTGGCGATGGTCGACTCGGACAAGGGCATCACCAACCTGCACGTCCCCAGCGACGTCATCATCGACGCCTCGATGCCGGCGATGATCCGCACCTCCGGTCACATGTGGGGCCCCGACGGCGCCGAGGCCGACACCCTCGCGGTGATCCCGGACAGCAGCTACGCCGGCGTCTACCAGGCCGTGATCGACGACTGCCGCAAGCACGGCGCCTTCGACCCGACCACGATGGGCTCGGTCCCGAACGTCGGCCTGATGGCCCAGGCGGCCGAGGAGTACGGCTCGCACGACAAGACCTTCGAGATCCCGGCCGACGGCACCGTCCGCGTGCTCGACTCCGCCGGCGACACGCTCCTGGAGCACGACGTCGAGGCCGGCGACATCTGGCGTGCGTGCCAGACCAAGGACGCCCCGATCCGCGACTGGGTGAAGCTCGCCGTCACCCGCGCCCGCGCGTCCGGCTCGCCGGCGATCTTCTGGCTCGACGAGAGCCGGGCCCACGACGCCAACCTGATCGCCAAGGTCAACGCGTACCTGCCCGACCACGACACCACCGGCCTCGAGATCCAGATCCTGTCCCCGGAGCTGGCCACCGCGTTCTCCCTGGAGCGGATCCGCCGCGGCGAGGACACCATCTCGGTGACCGGCAACGTGCTGCGCGACTACAACACCGACCTGTTCCCGATCCTCGAGCTCGGCACCTCGGCGAAGATGCTCTCCGTCGTCCCGCTGATGAACGGCGGCGGACTCTTCGAGACCGGCGCCGGCGGCTCCGCCCCGAAGCACGTGCAGCAGCTGGTCAAGGAGAACTACCTGCGCTGGGACAGCCTCGGCGAGTTCTTCGCCCTGGCCGCGAGCTTCGAGCACCTGGCCACCACCACCGGCAACAAGGCGGCCCAGGAGCTGGCCGACACCCTCGACCGCGCCACGGGCACTTTCCTGAACGAGAACCGCTCGCCGGGTCGCCGTCTCGGCACGATCGACAACCGCGGCAGCCACTTCTACCTGGCGCTCTACTGGGCCCAGGAGCTGGCCAAGTCCGACGACGCCGACCTCGCCGCCGCCTTCGGCGCGCTGGCCGGGTCGCTGGCCGCGAACGAGCAGAAGATCGTCGACGAGCTGCTCGCCGTCCAGGGATCGCCGGCCGACATCGGCGGCTACTACCGCCCGGACGACACCAAGGCGTCGGCCGTGATGCGCCCGTCGGCCACGCTCAACGAGGCCCTCGCCGCACTCTGATCGCCCGAGGAGGCGCCCTGGGGTTTTCCCCAGGGCGCCTTTTCGTCCTGGAGGCAGCGCTGGATCAGCGCTACCGTACATGCATGGCGACGGTGCAGATCAGGAACCTCGACGACGACGCGTACGCCGTGCTGAAGAGGCGCGCGGCGGCGTCCGGTCGCTCGCTCCAGGAGTACTTGCGGCTCAGACTGGAGGCGGATGCCGCGGCACCCAGCAACGAGGAGGTCGTCGCCAAGCTGCGCGCGGACATCGGCTGGACCACCGGGATCTCCGCGGACACGGTCGTCGAGCTCCAGCGCGCGGATCGGGACAGCCGTTGATCGTCCTGGACAACTCGGCCGCGGTCTCCTGGCTGGTGGGCGGTGATGCGCGGAGCGAGGCGGTGGCCGGCCGCGTGCGCGACCAGCGGCTCGTGGCGCCCGAGCTCATCGACCTCGAGGCAGCCTCCGCGCTCCGCCGGTTGGTCGCGGCCGGCACGCTCAGCGTCGGCGAGGGGGCGCGAGCACTGCAGTCGTTCGGATCGCTCGGCATCACCCGGATGCCGCACGTCCCGCTGCTGCCCCGGATCTGGGAGCTCCGCGACAACCTCACGCCGTACGACGCCGCGTACGTAGCCTTGGCCGAGGGCCTCGGAGTCAGCCTGCTCACGCTCGACGCCCGTCTCGCGCGCGCCCCCGGGATCCGCTGCGCGGTCGAGCTGATCAGCTGAGGCGCAGGTCCTCGGCCAGCAGGTCGAAGATCACCACGTCGTGGCGGCCGTCGCGGCAGATCGTGCCGGCGCGCTCGACGCCGACCTCGCGGAAGCCGTTGACCTCGGCGACCCGGATCGAGGCGGTGTTGTCCACCGCGGAGACGAGCCGGACCTTGTCCAGGCCGAGCCCGCCGTCCTCGACGTCGACGAAGGCGTGCCGCACGGCCAGCCGCACCGCTTCGCTCATCACCCCGCGGCCGCGCGCGTCCGGGTGCGCCCAGTAGCCGACCTCGGCGCCGGCGTGGCTGCCGATGTTCATCAGGGAGACCGTGCCGAGCAGCTCGTCGGTGCCCGGGTCGGCGATGATCCAGTACACGCCCAGCGCGCGGGCCATCTGGTCGGTGCGGTTCAGCAGGTGCTGGCGGGCGTGATCCTCGGTGTACGGGGCCGGCAGCGCGCCCAGCCAGTACGCCGACCGTTCGTCCCGGCACGCCTCGACGACCCGGGGGACGTCCTCGTCCCGGTGCAGCCGCAGCGCGACGCCGTCGCCGTGGATCCGCGGGGCCTCCAGCCACGGGTGCCGCGGCTGCCGCAGGTCGTCGCGGCCGAGCGTGCCCACCCAGCCGTCGACCAGCCCGTCGCGCTCGTCGAGCCACCGGCGCACGGTGCCGTCGCAGGAGAAGCCGACCTTCCAGGCGATCTTCCGGGAAGCCCAGTTGCCCTCCTCGGCCCACCAGACCACCGTCTCCAGGCCCCGGCCGCCCTCGGCGGGGGACCGGAAGCCCCAGGCGAGCAGGAGCCGGAGCGCCCGCTCGACGTGGCCGGTGCCGCGAGCCCACGGGTGGGCGCCGTACGCGATCTCGGCGCGGCCGGCTCCCGCGTCGCGGAGGCTGACCGTGCCGGCGAAGCGGGCGGACCCGGCGGGATCGACCGCCTCCACCGCGAACCCCCACTCCTGGTCGGCGGCCCAGCCGCCGGGCATCACCTCGCGGACGAACCGCTTCGCGTCGTCGCGGGAGTAGGGGACCGGGACCCGGGTCCAGCGGACGCTGGCCGGGTCCAGGCTCTGCTCCAGGACGGCGTCGACGTCCTCCTCGCGGTGCGCGCGCAGCGTCACCACACCGTCGCTGAGGGTCGGGACGCTGGCCGGGGTCACGATCCGCACCCTGACACGCTCGCCCCCGCGGCTGCCAGCAGTTTGCGGGCTGGAAGAATGGCCCGCATGTCCTCCGCCCCCGCGTCCGCCCCCGCACGCCCGCGCGTCCTGTCGGGCATCCAGCCGACCGCGGACTCGTTCCACTTCGGCAACTACCTGGGGGCGTTGCGGCAGTGGGTGGCGCTGCAGGACGACTTCGAGCCGTTCTTCTTCATCGCCGACCTGCACGCGATCACCGTCGAGCACGACCCGAAGAAGCTCGCCGACCGGACCCGGGTCGCCGCGGCCCAGCTGGTCGCGATGGGCATCGACCCGGAGCGCGCGGCGATCTTCGCGCAGTCGCACGTGCCCGAGCACGCGCAGCTGGCCTGGGTGCTCAACAGCCTGGCCAGCGTCGGCGAGGCCCGCCGGATGACGCAGTTCAAGGACAAGTCGGCCAAGGGTGGCGAGGGCGCCGCGTCGGTCGGGCTGTTCACCTACCCGATCCTGCAGGCCGCGGACATCCTGCTCTACCGGCCGCAGTACGTGCCGGTCGGGGAGGACCAGCGTCAGCACCTCGAGCTGACCCGCGACCTCGCGCAGCGGTTCAACCACCGCTACAAGAAGACGTTCCGGCTGCCGGAGCCGTACATCCTCAAGGAGACGGCGAAGATCCTCGACCTCCAGCAGCCGACCAAGAAGATGTCGAAGTCGGCCTCGGCGCCCACCGGCATCATCGACCTGCTCGACGACCCCAAGGCCTCGGCGAAGAAGATCCGCTCGGCGGTCACCGACTCCGACACCGTGGTCGCCTTCGACGAGGAGAAGAAGCCGGGCGTCTCGAACCTGCTGACCATCTACTCGGCGCTCACCGGCCGGACGATCGACGACCTGGTGGCGGCGTACGACGGCAAGCAGTACGGCGACCTCAAGGGCGACCTCGCCGAGGTGGTCGTCGAGTTCGTGACCCCGTTCCGGGACCGGGCCAACGAGCTGCTCTCCGACCACGCCGAGCTGGACGCGATCCTGCGCCGGGGCGCCGAGCGGGCCCGCGAGGTCGCCTCGCGCACGCTGGCCGACGTCTACGACCGCGTCGGCTTCCTGCCGGCGTAGGCGCGGAAGGACAGGCCTCGTGCTCACCATCGGCGTCTCGATCGCCGTCCCGGACCCGGAAGGCACCAGCCTCCAGGAGTACCGGGTCGCGCTCGGCGACGAGAGCGCGCGGCACATCCCGACGCACATCACCCTGGTGCCCCCGACCGAGGTGGCCGACGACGACCTGGACGCGGTCGTCGCGCACCTCGAGGCGGCCGCCCGCGGGCACGTGCCCTTCCGGGTGAGCCTGCGCGGGACGGGCACGTTCCGCCCGGTCTCGCCGGTGGTGTTCATCGGCGTCGTGGAGGGCATCTCCGGGTGCGAGCTGCTGGCCGGCTCGGTCTGCAGCGGGCCGCTGGCCGCCGAGGTGGAGTTCCCGTACCACCCGCACGTGACGGTGGCCCACCACCTGTCGGAGGAGAAGCTGGACGAGGCCTTCGAGGAGCTCTCCGGCTACCGGACCCACTTCCAGGTCAGCGAGTTCTGGCTCTACGTGCACGACGAGGACCACGGCTGGCAGCCGCGACGGTCCTTCCCGCTCGGCTGAGAGCCTCTTCCGGGGGTTTTCAGCTGAGGGGCGGGTACGAGGGAGGAACCCGCCCCCCAGCTGGCTCAGGGGCCGCTGCGCGGCTCGGTGGCGGCGCCGTCTAGTGATAGGGCGTGAACAGGTTCACGCCGTACACGTACCGGCTCGGCCGGGCGCCGGGACGCTTGATGTTGGAGACCACGACCCGGAAGTTGCCGGACTTCGGGACGCCGGCGCCGAGCTGGAAGACCAGGGTCGGCTGGGCGTACCCGTTGTGGACGCCGTACTTCGTGGCCGGGACCCGGGCGCCGTTGCGGTAGACCGCGACCCGGGCGCGCCGGAAGTCGACGTTGCCCAGCCCGGCGCTGAGCGACCAGCGGCCGGCGGGTTCGAGGGTGGTGGGGAAGTAGCCCGCGGTCGGCCACGAGACGTAGCGCGGGTTCGGCCGGTTGCGGCTGGTCGGCCCGATCACGGTGAGGGCGTTCGCGGTGCTGGTGCTGCCGCTGCCCATGACGGTGGAGAACGGGTTGAGGATCCAGCGGCGGTGGCCGACGGCGGTGTTGGACCCGCCGCGGTCGTCCATGTACATCCCGATGATCTGGCCGGAACGCAGCTCGGGCCAGGCCAGGGCCAGGTTCGACCGGCTGGCGGCGGTGGCGCCGACCGAGGACCAGCAGCGCCAGCCGCGGCCCGGGTTGTGGTCGAGGCGGTCGTTGGCGTCCATCATCAGCGCGGCCCGCTGGGCGCCGGCGTTGAGGCCGGGGGAGAAGACGACCGGTGCCAGGCCGGCCAGCGAGCGCACGTAGTTGAGCGCGCTCAGCGTGGCGGCGTTGCTGCCGGCGCTGGACAGGCCGGGGAGGCAGCCGAGGATGCTGCCGCCCAGCCAGTCGATCGGGAGGGAGTACTTCGGCGCGTACCCGGCCCAGTACGCCGCGTTCACCGCCGCCATGCTGCGGGTGTTCACGGCCCCCTGCCAGCGCTGCGTCACCCGGGTGCCGGCAGCAGGGCCGGCCTCGCGCGCACTCGCCGGCGCCGACGGGACGACCGCGCACAGCAGAGCCGTCGCGACGACAGCCGCGACGGCGGTCAGGCCGGTGAACTTCCTGTTCGCGGCCGGGAACGTCCTGTTCTCCCACATGGGGAGAACCGTACGCCCTAAATGTCCGTTTTGACCACTATGTGTTTATTGAGAGGTCTGACCCGGTATCGACGGGCTCAGTGACCGTGCTTCATCGCCGTGCGCAGGTCGCGGTTGAGCTGCGAGATGACGTCGAGCGGGATCTCCTTGGGGCACGCGGCGGTGCACTCGCCGATGTTCGTGCAGCCGCCGAAGCCCTCGTGGTCGTGCTGGGCGACCATGTTCACCACGCGCGAGTCGCGCTCCGGCTGGCCCTGCGGGAGCTCGCCGAGGTGGGTGATCTTGGCGCCCATGAACAGCGACGCGGAGCCGTTCGGGCAGGCCGCGACGCAGGCGCCGCAGCCGATGCAGGTGGCCACGTTGAACGCGCGCATCGCGTCGTCGCGGGGGACCGGCACCGAGTGCGCCTCCGGCGCGGAGCCGGTGTTCACCGAGATGTACCCGCCGGCCTGGATGATCCGGTCGAACGCGGAGCGGTCGACGCAGAGGTCCTTGAGCACCGGGAAGGCGTCCGCACGCCACGGCTCGATGGTGATCGTGTCGCCGTCCTTGAAGGACCGCATGTGCAGCTGGCAGGTGGTGGTGACCTCGGGGCCGTGCGGCTCGCCGTTGATCATCAGGCTGCACATGCCGCAGATGCCCTCGCGACAGTCGGAGTCGAACGCGATCGGCTCCTCGTCCTTGGCGTTGAGGTCCTCGTTGAGGACGTCGAGCATCTCCAGGAAGGACATGTCCGGGGAGACGTCGTCGAGCTGGTAGGTGTGCATCCCGCCCTTGTCGGACGCATCGGTCTGACGCCAGATGTTCAGGGTGATTTTCACTTGTAGCTCCGCTGCTTCATCTCGATGGCCGTGTAGACCAGGTCTTCCTTGTGCAGGACCGGCGTGGTCATGTTGCCCGCCTCGTCGCCGGTGAACTCCCAGGCGGCGACGTACGCGAACTGGTCGTCGTGACGCAGCGCCTCGCCCTCCTCGGTCTGGGACTCCGCGCGGAAGTGGCCGCCGCAGGACTCGCGGCGGTTCAGCGCGTCGATGCACATCAGCTCGCCGAGCTCGAAGAAGTCGGCCACCCGGCCGGCCCGCTCCAGGCTCTGGTTGAGGCTGTCGGCGGTGCCGAGCACCTTCACGTTCCGGTAGAAGTCGTCCTTCAGGGTGCGGATCAGGTCGATCGCCTTCTTCAGGCCGTCCTCGGTCCGCTCCATGCCGCAGTACTCCCACATGATGTTGCCGAGCTCGCGGTGGTACGAGTCGACGCTGCGGGTGCCGTTGACGGTGAGGAAGTGCTCGATCCGGTCGGTGACCGCCTTGCGGGCCTCGACCACGGCCGGGTGGTCCTCGGAGACCGGCTCGAACGGGCCGTCGGCGAGGTAGTCCCGGATGGTGTGCGGCAGCACGAAGTAGCCGTCCGCCAGACCCTGCATCAGCGCCGAGGCGCCGAGCCGGTTGGCGCCGTGGTCGGAGAAGTTCGCCTCACCGGTGACGAACAGGCCGGTGATGGTCGACTGCAGGTCGTAGTCGACCCAGAGGCCGCCCATGACGTAGTGCACGGCGGGGTAGATGCGCATCGGCACCTCGTACGGGTTCTCGCCCGTGATCCGCTCGTACATGTCGAGGAGGTTGTCGTACTTCTCCTCGACGCCCTCCTTGCCCAGACGCTTGATGGCGTCGGCGAAGTCCAGGTAGACACCGCGGCGGACACCGTCGACCTCGGGACCGACGCCGCGGCCCTCGTCGCACATGTACTTCGCGGCGCGCGAGGCGATGTCGCGGGGGACCAGGTTGCCGAAGGACGGGTAGATCCGCTCCAGGAAGTAGTCGCGGTCCTCCTCGGCGATCGTGCGCGGGTCCTTGTCGCAGTCGGCCTTGTTCTTCGGCACCCAGATCCGGCCGTCGTTGCGCAGCGACTCCGACATCAGGGTCAGCTTGGACTGGTGCGAACCGGTGACCGGGATGCAGGTCGGGTGGATCTGCGTGTAGCAGGGGTTGGCCATGTAGGCGCCCTTGCGGTGCGCACGCCACGCGGCGGTGACGTTGCAGCCCATCGCGTTGGTCGACAGGAAGAAGACGTTGCCGTAGCCGCCCGAGGCGAGCACCACGACGTCGGCCAGGTGGGTCTGGATCTCGCCGGTGACCATGTCCCGGACGATGATGCCGCGGGCCTTCTCGTCGACCACGATCAGCTCGAGCATCTCGTGCCGGGTGTAGGTGGTCACGGTGCCGGCGGCGACCTGGCGCTCCAGCGCCTGGTAGGCGCCGATCAGCAGCTGCTGGCCGGTCTGGCCGCGCGCGTAGAAGGTCCGGGAGACCTGGACGCCACCGAAGGAGCGGTTGTCGAGCAGGCCGCCGTACTCGCGGGCGAACGGGACGCCCTGCGCGACGCACTGGTCGATGATGTTCACCGACACCTCGGCGAGGCGGTAGACGTTCGACTCGCGCGAGCGGTAGTCGCCGCCCTTGACGGTGTCGTAGAAGAGACGGTGCGCGGAGTCGCCGTCCTCCTTGTAGTTCTTGGCGGCGTTGATGCCGCCCTGCGCGGCGATCGAGTGCGCCCGCCGCGGGGAGTCCTGGTAGCAGAAGGACTTCACGTTGTAGCCGGCCTCGCCCATCGTGGCGGCGGCCGAGGCGCCGGCGAGGCCGGTGCCGACGATGATCACGTTCAGCTTGCGCCGGTTGGCCGGGTTGACCAGGCGGGCCTCGAACTTGCGGGTCTGCCAGCGGTCCGCGATCGGGCCGCCCGGTGCCTTGGTGTCGACCAGCGGGGAGCCGGGCGTGTAGTAGCCGGCGGCGTCGTCGCTCTCCGGGTGTCCGGGGGCGTCGTGCGAGGGGTCGGACGTCAGCGTGGTGTCCGGCATGTCGGTCATGTGCGGGTGCCTTTACTTCTCGATGATGCCGAGCAGGACGGAGATCGGGACGAGCGAGAATCCGCCCGCGACGACCACCGCGATCACGAACGCGGTCCGCTTGGCCAGCTTCCGGGTGCGCTCGCTGCCGGTCAGGCCGAGCGTCTGGGTGGCGCTCCACACGCCGTGGTGCAGGTGCGCGCCGAGCATCGCCATCGCGACGAGGTAGATCAGCGTGATCCACCAGACGTCGAAGGAGTCGACGAGGAGGTTGTACGGGTCGTTGGTCGCGCCGCCGCTGGGGTTCACCTTGCCGACGGTGAAGTTGAGCAGGTGCCAGATCAGGAACAGCAGGATCGTCACGCCGCCCCAGCGCATCAGCCGGCTCGCGAAGATCGCGCCGGTGTGCTTCTTGACGACGTACTTGACCGTGCGGGCGTTCCGCGCCCGGCGCCACAGGGTGGCGGCGCAGTAGACGTGCACGACCAGCGACAGCAGCAGGACCACGCGGATGATCCACAGCGCGCCGTTCTCCGGGAGGATCGGCACGCCGATGGTCCGCAGGTGGTGCGCGTACTCGTTGAACGCGTCGTGGCCGGCGAAGGCCTTGAGGTTCCCGTACATGTGCATCAGCACGAACCCGACGAAGACGATGCCGCTGGCGGCCATCAGGATCTTGAGGAAAACCGTGCTCTGCGTCGCTCGGGCGCCCTTGACCAGGGTCGGCCCAGAATTCTGGATTGCCACGGTGGCACCGTACCGCTCGCCGTTGTGCGCTACTCACGGGTATCAGGTGATCAATCCCACGCCTCGGATTCCGGGGAACCTTTGCGGACGTCCGCTCGTCGCGCCCTCTTCCCTGTCGGCACCTTTCCGGCCATAGTCGTCTCCGACGTGACCGCGGCCACACGGGCCGATCACCTCGGAGGTGGGAATGGCGTCGACTAAGGCACCCGCGAGCAGTGGGGGAGTCAACGGCCCCGGACGGGCCGCGATCGGCGTCAGGACACTCCGGGAGGACCGGTGGTGGCTCACGCCGCTGACGACGTTCGTGGTCTTCTCGGCGTTCATCGTCTACGCCACCTGGCGGGCGTTCGCGAACGCCGACTACTACGCCGAGCCGTACCTCTCGCCGTTCTACTCGCCCTGCCTCGGTGACTGCGTCAAGGGCTCCTCGGACTTCGGGCAGCCCCTCGACTGGTTCCCGCTCTCCGCGGCGCTGATCATCCTGATCTTCCCGCTGGGCTTCCGGCTCACCTGCTACTACTACCGGAAGGCCTACTACCGGTCGTTCTGGCTCTCGCCGCCCGCCTGCGCCGTCGCCGAGCCGCACACGAAGTACACCGGCGAGACCCGGCTGCCGCTGATCCTCAACAACATCCACCGCTACTTCTGGTACGCCGCGATCGCTGTCGGCCTGATCCTCACCTGGGACACGCTGCTGACCTTCCAGGACGTCAACGGCGGCCGCGTCGGCCTCGGGTCGCTGATCTTCGTGGTCAACGTGACCTTCATCTGGCTCTACACCCTCTCCTGCCACTCCTGCCGGCACGCCGTCGGCGGGCGGCTGCGGCACTTCTCGGAGCACCCGGTCCGCTACCGGCTCTGGACCTGGGTGTCGCGCATCAACGTCCACCACGCCAAGTTCGCCTGGTACTCGCTGTTCTCGGTCGCGTTCGCCGACCTCTACGTGATGCTCCTGGCCAACGGCACGATCACCGAGACGAGGTTCTTCTGATGACGGCCGCGACGAACCCGGGAGCCGAGGAGCGCCACCCGATGACCGGCAACGCCCTGTCCGGGGACGCGGTCGGCGGGATGGAGCGGCACTCCTACGACGTGGTCGTCATCGGTGCCGGCGGGGCGGGGCTGCGGGCCGCGATCGCCGCCCACGAGGCCGGGGCCCGGACCGCGATCGTCTGCAAGTCGCTGCTCGGCAAGGCGCACACCGTGATGGCGGAGGGCGGCATCGCCGCCGCGATGGGCAACCGCTGGCCGGAGGACAACTGGGAGGTGCACTTCCGGGACACCATGCGCGGCGGCAAGATGCTGAACAACTGGCGGATGGCGCAGCTGCACGCCCAGGAGGCGCCGGAGCGGGTGATGGAGCTCGAGGACTGGGGTGCGCTCTTCGACCGCACCGACGACGGCCTGATCAGCCAGCGCGACTTCGGGGGCCACAAGTACGCCCGGCTCGCCCACGTCGGCGACCGGACCGGCCTGGAGATGATCCGCACGCTCCAGCAGCGCGCGGTCGCCCTCGGTATCGACGTGTTCATGGAGCTGACCGTCACCGACCTGTTCAAGGACCCGTCCTCGGGGGCGATCTCCGGCGCGTTCGGCTACTGGCGCGAGTCCGGCCGCTTCGTCGTCTTCGAGGCGCCCGCGGTGATCCTGGCGACCGGCGGCATCGGGAAGTCGTTCAAGGTCACCTCGAACTCGTGGGAGTACACCGGCGACGGGCACGCGCTCGCGATGCGCGCCGGCGCCTCGCTGATCAACATGGAGTTCATCCAGTTCCACCCGACCGGGATGGTCTGGCCGCCCTCGGTCAAGGGCCTGCTGGTCACCGAGTCGGTCCGCGGCGACGGCGGCATCCTGAAGAACTCCGAGGGCAAGCGGTTCATGTTCGACTACATCCCGGAGTTCTTCCGGGCCGAGACCGCGGACACGGTCGAGGAGGCGGACGCCTGGTACGAGGACAAGAAGAACAACCGCCGCCCGCCCGAGCTGCTGCCGCGCGACGAGGTCGCCCGCGCGATCAACTCCGAGATCAAGGCCGGCCGGGGGTCACCGCACGGCGGCATCTTCCTGGACATCGCCTCGCGGCGCACGCCGGAGTTCATCCGGAAGCGGCTCCCGTCGATGTACCACCAGTTCAAGGAGCTGGCCGACGTCGACATCACCGCCGAGCCCATGGAGATCGGCCCGACCTGCCACTACGTGATGGGCGGCGTCGAGGTCGACGCCGACTCCCAGGAGAGCGCGGTCACCGGCCTGTACGCCGTGGGGGAGTGCTCCGGCGGGATGCACGGCTCGAACCGGCTCGGCGGCAACTCGCTGGGCGACCTGCTGGTCTTCGGCAAGCGGGCCGGCGAGTACGCCACCACGTACGCCGCCTCGCTGGGCGGCGACCGGCCGCGGGTCGCGGAGGAGGACGTGAAGGCCGCCGAGCGCAGCGCCCTGGCGCCGTTCGAGGTGGAGGGCGGCGAGAACCCGTACACGATCCAGAGCGACCTGCAGCAGTCGATGAACGATCTGGTCGGGATCATCCGCACGGCCCCCGAGCTCGAGGCGTCGCTCACCGAGATCGAGGGTTTCAAGGAGCGCGCCAAGAAGATGGCCGTCGAGGGGCACCGGCAGTACAACCCCGGCTGGCACCTCGCCATCGACCTGCGCAACATGCTGATCGTCAGCGAGTGCATCGCCAAGGCGGCGCTCGCCCGCCAGGAGTCCCGCGGCGGCCACACCCGCGACGACTTCCCGGGCCCCGACCCGGAGTGGGGCACGAAGAACCTGGTCGTCAACCTCGACGCCGCGGGCACCGGCGTCGACCTGCACGAGAAACCGCTCCCGGTGATGCCGGACGAGCTCAAGAAGTACTTCGGGTGAGGAGCTGAGATGGGCTACCGGCTGAAGCTGCGGATCTGGCGCGGGGACTCCGACGGCGGCGAGATCAAGGACTACCCGGTCGAGGTGTCCGAGGGCGAGGTCGTGCTCGACGCGATCCACCGGGTCCAGGGCACCCAGGCCGGCGACCTGGCCGTGCGGTGGAACTGCAAGGCCGGCAAGTGCGGCTCGTGCAGCGCCGAGGTCAACGGACGGCCGCGGCTGATGTGCATGTGCCGGCTCTCGGACTTCGACCCGGAGGAGACCGTGACGGTCACGCCGATGCGGTCCTTCCCGGTGATCCGCGACCTCGTCACCGACGTCTCGTACAACTACGAGAAGGCCAAGGAGCTGCCGAGCTTCGCGCCGCCACCGCGCGACGCCGACAACAAGCGCCGGATGGCGCAGGTCGACGTCGAGCGCGGCCAGGAGTTCCGCAAGTGCATCGAGTGCTTCCTGTGCCAGAACACCTGCCACGTCGTCCGCGACCACGAGGAGAACAAGCCGGCCTTCGCGGGCCCGCGCTTCTTCCTCCGGTACGCCGAGCTCGACATGCACCCGCTCGACACCCACGACCGCCGCAAGCTCGCCCAGGACGCCGCCGGACTGGGGATGTGCAACATCACCAAGTGCTGCACGGAGGTCTGCCCCGAGGGCATCAAGATCACCGACAACGCCATCATCCCGATGAAGGAGCGCGTCGCCGACCGGAAGTTCGACCCGCTGGTCTGGCTCGGCAGCAAGATCGGGCTGCGGAACAAGGACAACGAGGGCCGCGAGGAGCTCTGAGCGGATTCGACCTCAGCCGGCGGCGGAGCGGGCCGGCTCGTAGAAGGCGACCAGCTCGTCGACCGCGTCGGCCCAGGTGCGCGCGCTGACCGACTCGCGGGCGCGGGCCGCGAGCCGGTCCCGGCGGGCCGGATCGGCGGCCAGGGAGCGGACCGCCTCGGTCAAACCGCCGGGACCGGCGGCCGTGCCGACCAGGACGCCGTTGACGCCGTCGCGGACCACCTCGGTGGCGGCACCGGTGTGGAACGCGACGACCGGGACGCCGCTGGCGAGCGCCTTGCGCACCGCGGTCAGGCTGATCTCGTGCTTGCGCGGCTGGACCAGCACGTCCACCGACGCCAGCGCCCGGGCCAGCTCCAGCCCGTGGCAGTCGCCGACGACCTTCGCGCCGGCCTCCTTGAGGTGGGCGGACCCCGGACCGCTGCCGAGGACGACCAGCCGGACGCCGTCCAGCGCGGCGATCTGCGCGAGCCGGCGGGTCACCCGGGTGGTCGCGGGGCCGACCGGTCCGGCGTACCCGACGACGAAGAGTGGGCTCTCGGCCCTGCCGACCTTCGCCCACCTGTCGTGCAGCTCCGCCGAGCGCAGGCCCGGGTGGTGCTCGTCGGTGCGGACCCCCGGCGGCCAGACGTGCGCGCGCACCCCGGCGGTGCCGAGGACCCGGGCGCTGGCGTGGCTGCTCGCCAGCACGGTGCCGACCCGCGGGTGCAGGGGAGTGGGGTCGAGCACGACGAGCGGGACGCCGAGGTGCTCGAGGGCCCGCATGGCGGCGCCGCCGAGCGCGCGCGGGGCGAGGAACTGGACGACGTCGGGGCCGAACTCGGTGGTGGTGCGGCGCAGCGAGGCGACGGAGAAGAGCGCGCGGGCCCGCTGCACCCGGGCGCCGCGGTAGCTGTCGCTGCCCGGGCTGGTGGTGAAGACGAGCACCTCGTGCCCGGCGCAGATCAGCGCGTCGGCGATGTGGCGGGCCGACTCGGCGACCGCGTCCGACGCGGGGGCGAACGTGTCGGTGACCAGCATGATTCTCATCGGGCGCTGCTTCATGGGACGAGAGTGACGCGTGAACATCTCGGGCCCGTTAACGAGGTGTAAGTGGCGGGTGAACCCGCGGCCCCCGCGGGATGGGACATCTCACACCTGGACGGTCCGTCGTCGCACCCTCGCGGACCGCCCTTATCCTGCGAGTTATGACCTCACCGGCTACGACGGACTCCGTCGACCTGGCCTCCGGGGCCGCCTTCGGGCGCGCCGACTGGGAGGCGGGCGCGGCGGCCGTCCTGCGCAAGGCGGGCCGCCTCGCGACCGACGCTCCCGACGCGGACGTCTGGGCGAAGCTGACCCGGACCACCCTCGACGGGATCGGGATCACCCCGCTCGGCACGCCCGACCTGCTCGACGGCCTGGCCACCTCCGGCCGGCCGGACCGGGCCGGCGACTGGGACGTGCGGGCGCACTTCGCCGACCCGGACGCCGCCGCCTCCGCCGCGGACGTGAAGACCGACCTGGACAACGGGGTCAACTCGCTCTGGCTGCAGCTCGGTGCGGGCGGCCTCGACCCCGCGGACCTGGCGACCGTGCTGGCCGGCGTCCTCCTCGACGTCGCCCCGGTCGTGCTGGAGGCCTCCGACCCGCTCGCCGCCGCCGAGGCCTTCGCCGGCCTGGCCCGCGGCACGGTCCTCGCCGACGGCGCCAGCCTCGGCGGTGACCCGCTCGGGGCGCTGGTCGCCGGACGTGACAGCGACGTGGACGCCGTCGTCGCCGCCCTGGCCGCGACCGCGACCGAGCTCGGCTGCGGTGCGCTGGTGGTCGACGGCACCGCGGTGCACGACCTCGGCGCCTCCGACGTCCAGGAGCTCGGCTGGAGCCTCGCCGTCGGCGCCGCCTACCTGCGCGCGCTCGTCGCGGCCGGGTACGACGTCGCCACCGCGGCCGGCCTGATCGAGTTCCGGTACGCCGCCACCGACGAGCAGTTCCCCACGATCGCCAAGCTCCGCGCGGCCCGCCGGCTCTGGGACCGCCTCCTGGAGCTCAGCGGTGTCGACGCCGGCGGCCGGCGCCAGCGCCAGCACGTCGTCACCTCGCGTCCGATGATGAGCAAGTACGACCCGTGGGTGAACATGCTGCGGACCTGCGTGGCGTCCTTCTCCGCCGGTGTCGGTGGCGCGGACAGCGTCACGGTGCTGCCGTTCGACGCCCACCTGGGCCTGCCGGACGCCTTCAGCCGCCGGATCGCCCGCAACACCTCGGCGCTGCTGATCCACGAGTCCCACCTGGCCAAGGTCGCCGACCCGGCGGGTGGCGCCTACGCCGTCGAGAAGCTGACCGACGACGTCGCGAAGGCCGCCTGGGCCGAGCTCGGCGCCATCGAGGCCGCCGGCGGTGCCGCGGCCGCGGTCGCCGACGGCTCGCTGCTCGGCCGCATCGACGCCGTGGTCGTCGAGCGGGAGGCGCAGATCGCCCGCCGCAAGCGCCCGCTGACCGGCCTGTCGGAGTTCCCGAACCTGCACGAGCAGCTGCCGGAGCGGAAGGCCTACGCGCCCGGTGCGCGCACGGTCCGCCCCTACGGTCACGCCTTCGAGGCGCTGCGCGACGAGCCCGCGGCCGGGAAGATCTTCCTGGCGACGATGGGCACCGTCGCGGCGCACACCGCCCGGGCCACCTTCGCGAGCAACCTGTTCGCGGCCGGCGGCATCGACGTGGTCAACCCGGGCCGGCTCGACGACGTCGCCGCGGTGGTGGCGGCGTACACCGGTCCCGACGGCGGCCAGCCGGTCGTCTGCCTGACCGGTTCCGACAAGGCCTACGCCGAGTGGGGGGCCGACCTGGCCACCGCGCTCCGCGAGGCCGGCGCGCAGTGGGTCGTCCTGGCCGGCAAGCCGGTCGACGGCGTGGTCACCGACGACACCTGCGCGATGGGTCTGGACGCCCTCGACTTCCTGAACCGCACGAGGGAGAAGCTCGCATGACGATCCCCGCTTCGTTCGCCGGCCTTCCCCTGGAGGGCGGCACGGGCGCGCCCGCCCCGGCACCGGCCGCCGAGGCCTGGGAGAGCCCCGAGGGCATTCCGGTCCTCCCGGTCTACGGCCCCGAGCACCTCGACGGACTGGACGCGCTGGACACCTACCCGGGTCTGGCCCCGTTCCTGCGCGGCCCGTACCCGACGATGTACACCTCGCAGCCGTGGACGATCCGGCAGTACGCCGGCTTCTCCACCGCCGAGGAGTCCAACGCGTTCTACCGCCGCAACCTGGCCGCCGGCCAGAAGGGCCTCTCGGTCGCCTTCGACCTGGCGACGCACCGCGGCTACGACTCCGACCACCCGCGGGTCCGCGGCGACGTCGGCATGGCCGGTGTCGCGATCGACTCGATCTACGACACCCGGGTGCTCTTCGAGGGCATCCCGCTGGACCAGATGTCGGTCTCGATGACGATGAACGGCGCGGTGCTCCCGGTGCTCGCCCTCTACATCGTCGCGGCGGAGGAGCAGGGGGTGAAGCCGGAGCAGCTCGCGGGGACGATCCAGAACGACATCCTCAAGGAGTTCATGGTCCGCAACACCTACATCTACCCGCCGTCCCCGAGCATGCGGATCATCTCCGACATCTTCGCCTACACCTCGCAGAAGATGCCGCGGTTCAACTCGATCTCGATCTCCGGGTACCACATCCAGGAGGCCGGGGCGACGAACGACCTCGAGCTCGCCTACACGCTGGCCGACGGTGTCGAGTACATCCGGGCCGGCCTGGACGCCGGCATCGACATCGACGCCTTCGCGCCACGGCTGTCGTTCTTCTGGGCGATCGGCATGAACTTCTACATGGAGATCGCCAAGATGCGCGCCGCCCGCGCGCTCTGGGCCCGGCTGGTCGCGCAGTTCGACCCGAAGAACGCCAAGTCGCTCTCGCTGCGCACGCACAGCCAGACCTCCGGCTGGTCGCTGACCGCGCAGGACGTCTTCAACAACGTCCAGCGGACCGCGATCGAGGCGATGGCCGCGACCCAGGGGCACACCCAGTCGCTGCACACCAACGCCCTGGACGAGGCGATCGCGCTGCCGACCGACTTCTCGGCCCGGATCGCGCGCAACACCCAGCTGCTGCTGCAGCAGGAGTCCGGCACCACCGGCACGATCGACCCGTGGGCGGGCTCGTACTACGTCGAGAAGCTGACCCACGACCTCGCCAACCGGGCCTGGGCGCACATCCAGGAGGCCGAGGCCGCCGGCGGCATGGCGAAGGCGATCGAGCAGGGCATCCCGAAGCTCCGCATCGAGGAGGCGGCCGCCCGCACCCAGGCGCGGCTGGACTCCGGCGCGCAGAAGCTGATCGGAGTGAACACCTACCGGCTCGCCGACGAGGACCCGCTGGAGGTCCTCAAGGTCGACAACAACGAGGTCTACAAGCAGCAGGTCGCGAAGCTCGAGCGGCTCCGCGCCGAGCGCAACGCCGACGACGTCGCGGCCGCCCTGGCCGCGCTGACGGCCTCGGCCGAGCGCGGCGCCTCGAAGGGCTCGCTGGACGGCAACCTGCTCGCGCTCGCCGTGGACGCGGCCCGTGCCAAGGCGACCGTCGGCGAGATCTCCGACGCGCTGGAGAAGGTCTACGGCCGGCACCAGGCCGTGATCCGTACGATCTCGGGCGTGTACAAGCGTGAGTCCGGCGGTGACAACGAGAAAGTCCGCAGCGTTCTGGCGGCGACCGACGCCTTCGCCGAGGACGAGGGCCGCCGGCCGCGCATCCTGGTCGCCAAGATGGGCCAGGACGGCCACGACCGCGGCCAGAAGGTGATCGTCACGGCCTTCGCCGACCTCGGCTTCGACGTCGACGTGGGGCCGCTGTTCAGCACGCCCGAGGAGGTCGCCCAGCAGGCGGTCGACGCGGACGTGCACGTCGTCGGCGTGAACTCGCTGGCGGCCGGCCACCTCACCCTGGTCCCTGCGCTGAAGCAGGCGCTGGCCGACCTCGGGCGCGAGGACATCATGGTCGTCGTCGGTGGCGTGATCCCGCCCGACGACGTCCCGACGCTGCTGGAGATGGGCGCGGCCGCGGTGTACCTGCCCGGCTCGGTCATCGCCGACTCGGCGCTCGAGCTGCTCGAGAAGCTGCGCGAGCGGCTCGGTCACTGAGCGCCGGGGGTTGAGCGTGTCGAAGCCCCCGGTCGACGTCGACGCCCTGGCCGCCGGCATCCGTGCCGGTCGCCGGGTCGACGTCAGCCGGGCGATCACCCTGGTGGAGAGCTCGCGGGCCGACCACCGGGAGGCGGCGCGCGCGCTGCTGACCGCGCTCGCCCCGTCGACCGACAGCCCGACCGTCCGGGTCGGCATCTCCGGTGTCCCCGGCGTCGGCAAGTCGACCTTCATCGAAGCCCTCGGCACCCACCTGACCGGTCTCGGCCTCAAGGTCGGCGTGCTCGCCGTCGACCCGTCCAGCGTCCGCACCGGCGGCTCGGTCCTCGGCGACAAGACCCGGATGGCCCGGCTCTCGGTCGACCCGAACGCCTACATCCGGCCGTCGCCCTCGGCCGGCACGCTCGGGGGAGTGGCCCGGGCCACCACCCAGGCAATGCTGGTCCTCGAGGCCGCCGGCTACGACGTCGTGCTGGTCGAGACCGTCGGCGTCGGCCAGTCCGAGGTGACCGTGGCCGGCATGGTCGACACCTTCCTGTTCCTCACCCTCGCCCGCACCGGCGACCAGCTCCAGGGCATCAAGAAGGGCATCCTCGAGATCGCGGACGTGATCGCGGTGAACAAGGCCGACGGCGACCGGGAGACGGAGGCGAAGTCGGCCGCCCGCGAGCTCGCCGGGGCGCTCCGGATGGTCTACTCCGGCGCCGATGCCTGGGTCCCTCCGGTGCTCACCTGCTCGGGCCTCGAGGGCCGCGACGTCGACCACGTCTGGCGCCGGATCAACGAGCACCGTGAACACCTCGGCCGCGAGGGCCTGGCCACGAAGCGGGCCGAGCAGCAGCTCGAGTTCACCTGGGCGCTGGTCCGCGACGAGCTCGCCGACCGGCTCCGCCGCTCGCCGGGGGTCGCCGCGATCCGCGACCAGGTCCGGGAGGCCGTCCTGGCCGGCGACCTCGCCGCCCCGGTCGCCGCCGACCGGTTGCTGGCTGCGTACGACGACTGAGCGAGGAGCACGACGCGGACCGGGCACCCCGGACCCGGCCGGGCCGGTAACGTGGGCGACTGTGCCGACGACCTCGTCCTCCCCGGTGGAGCCCGGCGGGCTGACCGCCCGCGCGCTCGCCCACGTCGACGACCTGGAGGCCGAGCTGGTCGAGCTGCGTCGTGACCTGCACGCCCACCCGGAGCTGTCCTGGAACGAGGAGCGGACCACCGGCGTGGTGGCCAAGTGCCTCGCCGAGGCCGGTCTCGACACCCGGTCGCTGGGCACCAGCGGCCTGCTCGTCGACATCGGTCACCGGGAGGGCCCGGTGGTGGCGCTCCGTGCCGACCTGGACGCGCTCCCGGTCCCCGACCTCACCGACGACCCGTGGCGCTCCACGGTCGAGGGCGTCGCGCACGCCTGCGGCCACGACGTGCACACGGCCGCGCTGGTCGGCGCCGGCGTGGTGCTGCGCCGCCTCGCCGACGAGCTGCCCGGCCGGGTCCGGCTGGTCTTCCAGCCGGCCGAGGAGATCATGCCCGGCGGCGCGCTGATGGCGGTCGGGGCCGGTGCGCTGCACGGCGTCGACCGGATCTTCGGGCTGCACTGCGACCCGGGCGTGGACGTCGGCAGCCTCGGCCTGCGGGCCGGCCCGCTCACCGGCGCCGCGGACGCCCTCGACGTCCGCCTCACCGGCAAGGGCGGGCACACTTCGCGCCCGCACCTCACCGAGGACCTGACCTTCGCGCTCGGCAAGCTGGTCACCGAGCTGCCCGCGGTGCTGTCCCGCCGCCTCGACCCGCGCGCCGGCGTCAGCGTCGTCTGGGGCCTGGTCCGGGCCGGGTCGGCGATGAACGTGATCCCCGCCGTCGGCCGCGCCGCCGGGACGGTCCGGATGCTCGACGCGGTCGCCTGGGCCGAGGCCGAGGAGCTCGTCCGGAGGACGATCGAGCAGATCGTCGAGCCGTACGGCGTGGCCGCGGAGGTGATCTACGTGCGCGGCGTACCGCCGGTCGTCAACGAGCTGTCGTCCACGGCCCTCCTCGGGCGCGCGATCGAGACCGTCGTCGGTGCGGGCGGCCGGCTGCCGACCACCCAGAGCCTCGGCGGCGAGGACTTCGCCTGGTACCTGGAGCAGGTCCCGGGAGCGATGGCCCGGCTCGGCACCCGAACCCCCGGCGGACCCACCTACGACCTGCACCAGGGTGACCTGAGGGTGGACGAACGGGCGGTCGCGGTAGGGGCGAAGGTCCTGGTCTGCGCCGCCCTGGAGTCCCTCGCAGCGGGCCGCTAGCGGCGGTTGGTCACTACCCGATAACAAACTCGGGCAGGGGCTTGTTTGCGCTGTTCGTCCGGCTCGGTCCACGACTAGGGTGACGGCGAATCGCGCCGTGATGCCTCACGGTGCTCCCCCTACATCCGAGGAGGGCATCTTGCGTCGCTTGAGCAAGATCGCTGTCGTCGCGGTGGTGGCGTCCCTGGCGCTCACCGGCTGCGGCAAGAACGATGACAAGAAGGGCTCGGACTCGTCCAACGCCAGCGAGGACGTCTGCAAGACGGCCGACGGCAGCGGACCGAAGGTCGGCCTGGCCTACGACGTGGGTGGTCGCGGTGACCAGTCCTTCAACGACTCGGCGTACGCCGGTCTGAAGAAGGCGGTCGAGGACCTCGACGCCACCTGTGTCGAGGGCGAGGCGACCGACGGCGAGGCCGAGTCCGCGCGCGAGACCCGCCTCAAGGACATGGCCGACCAGGGCCTGAACCCGATCATCGGTGTCGGCTTCGCCTACAGCGACGCCGTGAACGCGGTGGCGCCGAACTACCCGAAGATCAACTTCGGCGTGATCGACGGCTTCGACCCGGACGACAAGCCGAACGCCAACGTCGCCTACCTCGGCTTCGCCGAGAACGAGGGCTCCTACCTCGTCGGTGTCGCGGCGGCGCTGAAGTCGAAGGCCAAGAACATCGGCTTCGTCGGTGGTGTCCACAACGACCTCATCAAGAAGTTCGAGGCCGGTTACGTGGCCGGTGCCAAGTCGGTGGACCCGTCGATCAAGGTCGACGTCAAGTACATCGAGGAGAGCGACCTCTCCGGCTTCGGTGACCCTGCCGGTGGCAAGGAGGCCGCGACGGCCCTCTACGACGGCGGCGCCGACGTCGTCTACCACGCCGCGGGCGCCTCGGGCTCCGGTGTCTTCGAGGCCGCGGCGGACGCGGGCGACGGCAAGTGGGCGATCGGTGTCGACTCCGACCAGTTCAAGACCGCGCCGGCCAGCCAGCAGCCGCACATCCTCACCTCGATGCTGAAGCGGGTCGACGTGGCCACCTTCAACATGATCAAGTCGATCGCGGACGGCTCGCCGCTGACGAGCTACCAGACCTACGACCTCGCGCACGACGGCGTGGGCTACTCGACGTCCGGCGGTTTCGTCGACGACATCAAGAGCCAGATCGACGCCGCCGCGGACAAGATCAAGTCCGGCGAGACGAAGGTTCCGACCAAGCCCTGACAACGGGGTAGGTCCCTGGAAAAACGACGCCTCGACATGAGGCACCGGGCCCGGACCAGACGGTAGCGTCTGAGTCCGGGCCCGGATTCGTTCCGGCCCGAGCGAGAAGGAGGGGGTAGTGACCGCGGTCGTCGTACGTGACATCCTCAAGCAGTTCCCCGGCGTCGTCGCCAACCACGACGTCAACATCACGATCCGTCCCAGCACCGTGCACGCCCTCATCGGAGAGAACGGCGCCGGGAAGTCGACGCTGATGAAGATCCTGTACGGCGTGCAGAAGCCGGACGCCGGCACGATCAGCGTGGACGGCAAGGAAGTCCAGTTCTCCTCCCCGACGGACGCGATCAAGGCCGGCATCGGGATGGTGTTCCAGCACTTCATGCTGGCCGACAACCTGACCGTCCTGGAGAACGTCGTCCTCGGCGCCGAGAAGCTGCACGGCATCGGCGACGCCGCCCGCGCGGAGGTCCTCCGCATCTCCGACGCCTACGGCTTCGGCCTCGACCCCGACGCGCTGGTCGAGGGCCTCGGCGTCGGCCAGCGCCAGCGGGTGGAGATCCTCAAGGTGCTCTACCGCGGCGCCAAGATCATCATCCTGGACGAGCCGACGGCCGTCCTGGTGCCGCAGGAGGTGGACGCGCTCTTCGAGAACCTGCGCGAGCTGCGCTCCTCCGGGCACACCATCCTGTTCATCTCGCACAAGCTCGACGAGGTGCTCGCCATCGCCGACGACATCACGGTCATGCGGCGCGGCGAGACGGTCGGCGAGGCCGACCCGAAGACGGCCACCAAGAAGCAGCTCGCCGAGCTGATGGTCGGCTCCGAGCTGCCGTCGCCGGAGACCGAGGAGTCCACGGTCACCGACCACGTGCTGCTCTCCCTGGAGAGCGTGGGGCTGGTCGACGAGAACGGCCGTGCCCTGCTCCACGACATCAGCCTGAAGATCCACCGGGGCGAGGTGCTCGGCATCGCCGGGGTCGAGGGGAACGGCCAGGAGGAGCTGGTCGAGACGATCATGGGGATGCGCAAGGGCGACGGCCGGATCACCCTGGACGACAAGGACGTCGCGCACTGGGACACCCGGGAGCGTCGCGAGGCCGGCATCGCGTTCATCCCCGCCGACCGGCACCGGCACGGCCTGCTGCTGGACGCCCCGCTCTGGGAGAACCGCATCCTGGGCCACCAGACCCGACCCCCGGCCAGCAACGGCGTCTTCATCACCGCCGGACCGGCCAAGGCAGACACCGAGCGGATCGTCGCGGAGTACGACGTCCGCACCCCGTCGATCAACACGAACGCGCGCGCCCTCTCCGGCGGCAACCAGCAGAAGCTGATCGTCGGCCGCGAGATGAGCGGCGACCCGGTGCTGCTGATCGCCTCGCACCCGACCCGCGGTGTCGACGTCGGCGCCCAGGCGGCGATCTGGGAGCACATCAAGCGGGCCCGGCGGGAGGGCCTCGCGGTGCTCCTGATCTCCGCGGACCTCGACGAGCTGATCGGCCTCTCCGACACCATCGAGGTCATCCTGCGCGGTGAGATCGTCGGCCGGTTCGACCCGCAGACGGTGACGCCGCAGGAGCTCGGCGCGGCGATGACCGGCGGCAAGGGAGGGGAGGCGTGATGGCGACGCCGAAGGTGGTGCGCACCGTGACCCAGGCCCTGCTCGCCCCGCTGATCGCCGTCGTCGCCTCGGTGATCGTGACGAGCATCGTCGTCAGCATCGCGGGGTCGTCGGTGAGCGACTTCTGGAACGTCATCTTCACCTGGCCGAGTCACCGCAACATGGTGAACATCATCAACCAGACCTCGATGATCTTCCTGGCCGCGCTGGCAGCCGCGATCGGCTTCCGGATGAACCTGTTCAACATCGGCATCGAGGGCCAGTACACCCTCGCGGGCTACACGGCCGCGCTCGTCGCCGGCTACGCCTGGTTCCCGGGCAAGCTCAACGTCCTCGTCGCGCTGGTCGTGGCGATGGTGGTCGGTGCGCTCTGGGCGGGCATCGCGGGTCTGCTCAAGGTGACCCGCGGCGTCAGCGAGGTCATCTCCACGATCATGCTCAACGCGATCGCGGGCACGCTCGTCGGCTACCTGCTCAACAACTACGGCGACCAGTACGGCCAGGGCCGGCGGACCACGCCGATCCCCGAGTCGAGCCAGCTCTCCGGGTGGACCCCGTGGACCGCGGCCGACGGGTCGATCTGGACGCTCACCATCCTGGCCGTGATCGCCGGCGTGGTCGTCTCGGTGATGATCAACCGGACCCGCTTCGGCTTCGACCTGCGCGCGACCGGCACCAGCGAGGACGCCGCGGTCGCCTCGGGCGTCAAGGTCAAGCGGATGGTCGTCATCTCGATGCTGATCTCCGGCGCGATCGCCGGCCTGGTCTGGATGCCGGCGCTCTTCGGCGGCGCCGACTACTACGGGCCGCCGTTCCAGCACCAGCTCGGCTTCACCGGCATCGCGGTGGCGCTGCTCGGCCGGAACCGGCCGCTGGGGATCTTCTTCGGAGCCGTGCTCTTCGCCTGGCTCTCGGAGCAGGCGAACCCGCTCGGACTGGTCGCGGACATCTCGCCCTCGATCGTCCAGATCACCCAGGGCGTCGTGGTCCTCGCGGTCGTGATCGCCTACGAGGTGGTCCGGCGCTGGACGGCGGCCCGCGAGCAGCGTGAGCTCAAGGCGGCACTCGGCGCGGAGGTGGCGGCATGAGCGTGACGATGACCGAGCGGGCACGCGCGGCGGCCGGGTACTCCCGGGCCCGGGTCTACCTGATCGTCGCGGTGATCGTGCTCTGCACGGTCGCGGCGGTCCGGGTGATCACCGGAGCCCACGAGATCACCTCGCCGGGCAGCCTGCGCGCGGCGATGATCGCCACCTGCCCGATCCTGCTCGCCGCCCTCGGCGGTCTGTGGAGCGAACGGGCCGGCGTGGTCAACATCGGCCTCGAGGGCCAGATGCTGCTCGGCACCTGGGGCGGCGCGTACTTCACCTACTACTACAACCCGTGGATCGGCCTGCTCGGCGCGATCGGCTTCGGCGTCCTCGGCGGCCTGATCCACGCGTTCGCGACCGTGACCTTCGGCGTCGACCACATCGTCTCGGGTGTGGCGCTGAACTTCATCGCGCTCGGCCTGACCACCTTCCTGGCGGAGGCGTTCTTCTCCGACCTCGACTCCCAGTACGGGCACGGCGGCGCGCAACAGCTGACCGGCATCGCGAAACCACCGACGATCAGCCACATCCCGTGGCTGTCCGACGCGTCCGCGGAGCTGGCCGCCAAGCACTGGTTCGTGGTCTCCGACGTCGCCGCGCTGGTCGCCGCGTTCACCACCCGGATCAACGTGGTCACGATCATCGTGTTCCTGCTGGTGGTGGCGACGGGGCTGATCCTGTGGCGGACCCGGTTCGGCCTGCAGCTGCGCTCCTGCGGTGAGAACCCGCAGGCCGCGGAGAGCCTCGGCGTCAACGTGCTGCGGCAGAAGTACATCGCGGTCCTGGTCTCCGGCGGACTGGCCGGCCTCGGCGGCGGGTACCTGGCGCTGGTCTCCTCGCCGGGCTTCCACACCAACCAGGCCAACGGACGCGGGTACATCGGTCTGGCCGCGATGATCTTCGGCAACTGGAACCCGGGCGGCGTGCTGCTCGGCGCCCTCACCTTCGGCTACACCGACAGCCTTCGGCTGCGCGACCCGTCGACGATCCACGCCCTGCTGCTCCTGGTCGCGATCGCGTTGATCGCCTTCGCGGGCTGGCAGTTCTACAAGGGCAAGGTGCGCGCCGCGATCGTGACCGCCGTGCTCGGCGTCGGGTTCGGTCTCTGGTTCGCGCTCACCGACGAGGTTCCGCGAGACTTCACCAGCATGACGCCGTACGTCGTCACGCTGCTGGTGCTCGCGTTCTTCTCGCAGCGGTTGCGTCCGCCGAAGGCCGACGGGCAGGTCTACCGCAAGGGCTCTGCCGGGTGATGGTGGAACCGCACGAGACGTTCGACTGGGAGGGCCTCTTGGCCGACGCCCGGGCCGCGATGGAGCGCGCCTACGCGCCGTACTCGAAGTTCCCGGTCGGCGCGGCGGCCCGGGTCGACGACGGCCGGGTCGTGGTCGGCTGCAACGTCGAGAACGCGGCGTACGGCGTCGGGCTGTGCGCCGAGTGCGGGCTGGTCTCCCAGCTGCACCTGACCGGGGGTGGCCGGCTGACGCACTTCGCCTGCGTGAACGCTGCGGGGGAGGTCCTGATGCCGTGCGGCCGCTGCCGCCAGCTGCTGCACGAGAACGGCGGCCCGGACCTGCTCGTGCTCACTACCCGTGGTGTCCGACGGATGGATGAGGTGCTGCCGGATGCGTTCGGTCCCGACGACCTCGCTTGACCTGGACGCGGCCGAGGTGGTCGCCGACCCGTACCCGTTCTTCGACGCCGAGCGCGCGGAGCACCCGGTCGCGTGGCACGAGGGCCTCGGCGTCACGCTGGTCTTCGACCACGCCAGCGTCAGCGCGGCGCAGCGCGACCGGCGGCTGGGGCGGCTGTGGACCGACCGTGAACCGGCGCCGTACCTCGAGCCGTTCAACCTGCTGCACCGCAACCAGATGATGGAGAACGAGCCGCCGGAGCACACCCGGCTGCGCCGCCCGGTCGCGCAGGCGTTCGGGCGCGGGCACATCGAACGGCTGCGCCCGCGGGTCCGTGAGCTCGCCGCCGACCTGCTCGCCGGGACCGACCCGGCGGGCTTCGACGTGATCAGCGCCTACGCCGAGCCGCTGCCCGTGCTGGTGATCGCCGAGCTGCTCGGCGTACCGGCCGCGCACGCCGACGAGCTGCGGGCCTGGTCGCAGGCGATCGTGCGGATGTACGAGCCGTCGCCGTCACCGGCGGTGGTCGACGCCGCCGTACAGGCGTCCACCGACTTCGCCGCGCTGGTCCGGGACCTGGCCGACCTGCGCCGGCGTACGCCGGCCGACGACCTGATCACCGACCTGGTCGGCACCGAGCTCTCCGGGGACGAGGTCGTCGCCGCGGTGGTGCTGCTGCTCAACGCCGGCCACGAGGCCTCGGTCAACGTGTTCGGCAACGGCCTCGTCGCGATGCTGCGCCGGGGCTCGAGGCCCGGCGAGGACGTCGCGCTGACGGTGGAGGAGATGCTCCGGTTCGACTCCGCGCTCCAGCTCTTCGAGCGGACGGCGACCGAGGACGTCGAGATCGGGCCCGCGGGCCGGTCGGTCCTCGTCGAGCAGGGTCAGAAGGTCGCGGTCCTGCTCGGCTCGGCGAACCGCGACCCGGCGGCCTTCGACGCCCCGGGGGAGTTCCGGGTCGACCGGACCCCGAACAACCACGTCGCCTTCGGGGTCGGGGTGCACTTCTGCCTCGGCGCCCCGCTGGCCCGGATGGAGCTCACCGAGTCGGTCCAGCACCTGTTCGCGACGTACCCGGACCTGGCCCTGGCCGGTGAGCCCCAGTCCCGCGGCACCTTCGTGCTCCGCGGCTACGAGAGTGTCGAGGTGACCGCATGACCGAACCCCACGACGCCGTCGAGGTCGTCGTCGCCAAGCGCGACGGCGGCACCCTCAGCGACAGCCAGATCGACTGGGTGATCGACGCCTACACCCGCGGGGTGGTCCGCGACGAGCAGATGTCGGCGCTCGCCATGGCCGTGCTGCTCAACGGGATGAGCCGGCACGAGATCTCCCGGTGGACCGCCGCGATGATCGCCTCGGGCGAGACGATGGACCTGTCCGGCCTGTCCAGGCCGACCTCGGACAAGCACTCGACCGGCGGGGTGGGGGACAAGGTCACCCTTCCGCTGGCGCCGCTGGTCGCGGCCTGCGGCGTCGCGGTCCCGCAGCTCTCCGGCCGCGGCCTCGGGCACACCGGCGGCACCCTGGACAAGCTGGAGTCGATCCCCGGCTGGCGGGCGGACGTCTCCAACGAGGAGTTCTTCGCCCAGCTGGAGTCGGTCGGCGCGGTGGTCTGCGCGGCCGGCGCCGGGCTGGCCCCGGCGGACAAGAAGCTGTACGCGCTGCGCGACGTCACCGGCACCGTGGAGGCGATCCCGCTGATCGCCAGCTCGATCATGAGCAAGAAGATCGCCGAGGGCTCGGGATCGCTGGTGCTCGACGTGAAGGTCGGCACCGGGGCGTTCATGAAGGAGCTCGACAAGGCCCGTGAGCTGGCCGAGACGATGGTGGCGCTCGGCACCGACGCGGGCACCCGGACGGTCGCGCTGCTCACCGACATGTCCACCCCGCTGGGGCTGACCGCGGGCAACGCGCTGGAGGTCCGGGAGTCGGTCGAGGTGCTCGCCGGAGGCGGCCCCGCCGACGTGGTGGAGCTGACCGTGGCGCTGGCCCGGGAGATGCTCGCCGGGGCCGGGCGCGAGGACGTCGACCCGGCCGAGGTGCTCGCCTCCGGCGGGGCGATGGACACCTGGAAGGCGATGATCGCGGCCCAGGGCGGCGACCCGGACGCGCCGCTCCCGACGGCCCGCGAGACGCACGTGGTCACGACGCCGGCGGACGGCGTCCTGACCCGCCTGGACGCGATGGCGGTCGGGTTGGCCGCCTGGCGGCTCGGGGCCGGCCGCGCCGCCCTCGGCGACGCCGTGCAGGCCGGCGCCGGCGTCGAGTGGCACGCCCGTCCCGGCGACGCGGTGAGGGCAGGAGCGCCGCTGCTGACGCTGCACACCGACGAGCCGGAGCGCTTCGAGCGCGCGCTCGCCGCCCTCGACGGCGGCTACGACGTCGCACCTGCGGGGACGCCGTTCACCCCGACCCCGCTGATCCTCGGCCGGATCGACTGACGGGTCAGTCGGCGAGGAGCAGGACGACCGTCTCGGCGACACAGGCCGGCTTGTCCTGGCCGTCGATCTCGATGACGTGGCCGACGGTGAGCTGCTTGCCGGCAGGGATGTCGACGACCTCCTTGAAGGTCACCGTGGAGCGGATCCGGGAGCCGACCAGGACCGGGTTCGGGAACCTGACCTTGTTGATCCCGTAGTTGAGCTTGGCGCCCGGGGTCTCCAGGTGGAAGAGCAAGGAGCCGAGCCAGGGGACCAGCGAGAGCGTCAGGTAGCCGTGCGCGATGGTGCCGCCGAACGGGCCGGTCTTCGCGCGCTCGACGTCGACGTGGATCCACTGGTGGTCGCCGGTCGCGTGGGCGAACTCGTTGACCCGCTTCTGGTCGATCGTGATCCACTCGGTGGTCCCGATCTCGGTGCCGGACGCGGCCTGCAGGTCGTCGAAGGTGGTGAAGGTGCGCATGTCGTTACCCCCGGGGTCTGATGCTTTCGGAGAACCCTCTGCTTGTATGAGGGCCATGGAGGAACTTACAAGGGAGCTGATCGGTCGGGTTCCGAAGGTCTTGCTCCATGATCACCTCGACGGCGGGCTGCGGCCAGCCACGATCGTGGAGCTCGCGTCCGCGTCCGGTCACCAGCTGCCCGCGGAGGGCGCCGAGGCGCTCGGCCGCTGGTTCGCCGAGGCGGCCGACTCCGGGTCGCTGGAGCGGTACCTGGAGACCTTCGACCACACCGTCGCGGTGATGCAGACGGCCGGCAACCTGACCCGGGTGGCCCGGGAGTGCGTCGAGGACCTGGCCGCCGACGGCGTCGTGTACGCCGAGGTGCGGTACGCCCCCGAGCAGCACCTGGAGGAGGGCCTGTCCCTGGAGGAGGTCGTCGCGGCCGTCCAGCGCGGCTTCGACGAGGGCCAGGAGGCGGCCGGCGGCCGGATCGTGGTCCGGCAGCTGCTCACCGCGATGCGCCACCAGGCCCGGTCCCGCGAGATCGCCGAGCTCGCGGTCGGGCACCGCGACGACGGCGTGGTCGGCTTCGACATCGCCGGTGCCGAGGCCGGCTACCCGCCGACCCGGCACCTGGACGCGTTCGAGTACCTGCAACGGCAGAACGCGCACTTCACCATCCACGCCGGCGAGGCCTTCGGGCTGCCGTCGATCTGGGAGGCGATCCAGTGGTGCGGCGCCGACCGGCTCGGCCACGGCGTCCGGATCGTCGACGACATCACCGTGGACCTCGACGGCAGCGCGCGGCTCGGCCGGCTGGCGGCGTACGTGCGGGACAAGCGGATCCCGCTCGAGCTCTGTCCGCACTCGAACGTGCAGACCGGCGCCGTCGCGTCGATCGCCGAGCACCCGATCGGCCTGCTCGCCGACCTGCGCTTCCGGGTCACGGTGAACACCGACAACCGGCTGATGAGCAGCACCTCGATGACCCAGGAGATGGCCGCGCTGGTGGAGGCGTTCGGCTGGGGGCTCGACGACCTCCAGTGGGTGACCGTGAACGCGATGAAGTCGGCCTTCCTCGGGTTCGAGGAGCGGCTGCGGATCATCAACGAGGTGATCAAGCCCGGGTACGCCGAGATCCGCGCGGACCTCACCGGGCGCTGACGAGCCTGCGCACCTCGGCGTACCCGGTCTCCGGGGCGACGGTGCGGCAGCCGAGGGCGACCGCGTGCTCCACGACCTCGCGCTGCTGCCGGGCCAGGTGCAGCCCGCGCCGGACCAGCACCCACGGCGGCTTGCGGCGCTCGCGCAGGTCCCGGGTCAGCCGGCGGAAGAAGGTGACGGCCGGGTGCTGGGTGACGCAGAGGGCGTCGGCCAGGAGCCCCCGCGTCCGGCACTCGGCGACCACCTCCTGGGCGAAGATGCCCTCGGCCACGAAGTACGCCGCCCCGCCGAGCTCGAGCACCCGGTGACCGGTACGACGGCTCCGGGAGATGTCGTACACCGGCGCGTCCGTCACCCCGGTGGTGCAGAGCTCCTCGATGCCGACGAGCGCCGCCACGGCGTTCCAGGAGGCCGGGTCGTCCCAGTCCACGATCGGCGCCCCGCCGGCGAGGTCCAGGCACGGCAGCGTCGGGTCGTCGCCGTCCTTGTAGTAGTCGTCCAGGTTCAGGACCGGGAGGCCGAGCCGCGCGGAGAGCCGTGACTTGCCGGAGCCCGACGGCCCGGCCACGACGATCACACGGGCGTGGGGGGAATCGGGCACCTGCCCATTCTGTCAGCCGGTCAGATCCCCATCGGGTGCCAGACGGTCTTGGTCTCCAGGAACTTCGTCATCCGGTCCAGCGGCGGCGGCGCGACCAGGTCCTCCAGGCCCGGTCGGCGCACCCGCTTGAGGTTCTCCGCGGCCGACTCCTCCAGGGTCCGGGCCAGCTCCGGGTCGGTGACCCCGGTGAGGTCGATGCCGTTCACGTCGAGGTGCGAGGCCAGCCAGGGCGCGATCTCCGCGACCGAGCCGGTGAGCACGTTGACGACGCCTCCGGGCAGGTCGCTGGTGGCCATCACCTCGGACAGGGTGATCGAGGTCAGCGGGTACTTCTCCGAGGCGATCACGACGCAGGTGTTGCCGGTGGTGATCACCGGCGCCACCACGCTGACCAGGCCCATCAGCGGACGCTCCGGCGCGACGATCGCGATCACACCGGACGGCTCCGGCGCGGAGTGGTTGAAGTACGGCCCGGCCACCGGGTTCGCGCCGCCGACGACCTGGGCGATCTTGTCGGCCCAGCCGGCGTAGAAGACCAGCCGGTCGATCGCCGCGTCGACGTACGTGCGGGCCGTCGCCGGGGTCACGCCCTCGGCCGACCGGAGCTCGGCCTCGAACTGGTCGCGCCGGCCCTCCAGCACCTCGGCGATCCGGTAGATCACCTGGCCGCGGTTGTACGCCGTCCTCCCGGACCAGCCGGCGAAGGCGGTGCGGGCGGCCCGGACCGCGTCCCGGGCGTCCTTGCGCGAGGCCTGGGAGGCGTTCGCCAGGAACTTGCCCTTCGCGTCGTTGACGACGTACGAGCGGCCCGACTCCGAGCGCGGGAACTCCCCGCCGATGTAGAGCTTGTAGGTCTTCTTCACGTCGAGTCGGGTCATCGCAGATAGGCCTCCAGACCGTGGCGGCCGCCCTCGCGGCCGTAGCCCGACTCCTTGTAGCCGCCGAACGGCGACGCCGGGTCGAAGCGGTTGAACGTGTTGGACCAGACGACGCCGGCCCGCAGCTGCGAGGCCGTCCAGAGGATCCGGGAGCCCTTGTCGGTCCAGATGCCGGCCGAGAGGCCGAACGGGGTGTTGTTGGCCTTCTCGACCGCCTCCTTGGGCGTGCGGAAGGTGATCACCGAGAGGACCGGCCCGAAGATCTCCTCGCGGGCGATCCGGTGCGCCTGGCTGACGCCGGTGAAGATCGTCGGCGGGAACCAGAAGCCGGTGCTCGGCAGGTCGCAGGGCGGCGACCAGCGCTCGGCGCCCTCGGCCTCGCCGACCTCGGAGAGCTCGCGGATCTTCGCGAGCTGCTCGGCGGAGTTGATCGCGCCGATGTCGGTGTTCTTGTCGAGCGGGTCGCCGACGCGCAGCGTCTTCATCCGGCGCTTGAGCTTGCCGAGCACCTCCTCGGCCACCGACTCCTGGACCAGCAGCCGCGACCCGGCGCAGCAGACGTGGCCCTGGTTGAAGAAGATGCCGTTGACGATGCCCTCGACCGCCTGGTCGACCGGAGCGTCGTCGAAGACGATGTTGGCGGCCTTGCCGCCGAGCTCCAGGGTGACGCGCTTGTCGCTGCCGGCGACCGCCTTGGCGATCGAGCGGCCGACCTCGGTCGAGCCGGTGAACGCGACCTTGTCGACGTCGGGGTGGCCGATCAGGGCCCGGCCGGTCTCGCCCGCACCGGTGACGATGTTGACCACGCCCGGCGGGAGGTCGGCCTGCTGGCAGACCTCGGCGAAGAGCAGCGCGGTCAGTGGGGTGGTCTCGGCCGGCTTCAGCACCACGGTGTTGCCGCAGGCCAGCGCGGGCGCGATCTTCCAGGCCAGCATCAGCAGCGGGAAGTTCCACGGGATCACCTGGCCGGCGACGCCCAGCGGCTGCGGGCCATCAGGTCCGGTGCCGTAGCCCGAGTATTCGAGCTTGTCGGCCCAGCCGGCGTAGTAGAAGAAGTGCGCGGCGACCGTCGGGACGTCGACGTCACGGGTCTCCTTGATCGGCTTGCCGTTGTCGATCGACTCCAGGACGGCGAACTCGCGGGCCCGCTCCTGGATGATCCGGGCGATCCGGAAGAGGTACTTGCCGCGCTCGGCGCCGGACATCCGCGACCAGACCCGGGTGTAGGCCCGGCGGGCGGCCTTGACGGCCAGGTCGACGTCGGCGGCGTCCGCCTCGGCGATCTCCGCGAGCACCTCCTCGGTGCTGGGGCTGATCGTCTTGAAGCCGCGGCCGGAGGTGGCGTCGGTGAACTCGCCGTTCACGAACAGGCCGTACGACGGCTTGATGTCGACGATCGCGGTCGACTCGGGGGCGGGTGCGTAGTCGAAGGCGTTCGAGGTCTTGGCAGCCATGATCAGTCCAGGGTCACGTAGTCGGGACCGGAGTAGGCACCGGTCTGGAGCTTCTTGCGCTGCAGCAGCAGGTCGTTCAGCAGCGTCGAGGCGCCGAACCGGAACCAGTCCGGGTCCAGCCAGTCCTCGCCGGCGATCTCGTTGACCATCACCAGGTACTTGATCGCGTCCTTGCTGTGCCGGATGCCGCCGGCCGGCTTGTAGCCGACCATCTGCCCGGTCGCCTCGCGGAAGTCGCGGACGGCCTCGAGCATGACCAGCGAGACCGGCAGCGTCGCGGCGGGCTGGATCTTGCCGGTCGAGGTCTTGATGAAGTGACCGCCGGCCAGCATGGCGAGCCAGGAGGCGCGGCGGACGTTGTCGTAGGTCTGCAGCTCCCCGGTCTCCAGGATCACCTTGAGGTGAGCGCTGGAACCGTCCGGCCGGGCGCAGGCCTCCTTGACGGCGGTGATCTCCTCGAAGACCTCCAGGTACCGGCCGGAGAGGAACGCGCCCCGGTCGATCACCATGTCGATCTCGTCCGCGCCGGCCTCGACGGCGTCGCGGGTGTCGGCGAGCTTGATGTCCCGGGCGGCGCGGCCGCTGGGGAACGCGGTGGCGACCGCGGCGACCTTGACGCCGGAGCTGCCGAGCGTCTTCCTGGCGGTCGCGACCATGTCCGGGTAGACGCAGACGGCAGCGGTGCTCGGACACGTCGGGTCGGTCGGGTCCGGGCGCATCGCCTTCGACGCCAGGGCCCGGACCTTGCCGGGGGTGTCGTTGCCCTCGAGCGTGGTGAGGTCGACCATGCGGATCGCGAGGTCGATCGCGAACGCCTTCGCACTGGTCTTGATGGAGCGGGTGCCGAGGCCGGCGGCCCGCTGCTCGGCGCCGACCTGGTCGACGCCGGGGAGGCCGTGCAGGAAGCGGCGCAGCGCAGCGTCGGAGGAGGTCGCCTCCGCCACCGAACTCGCCGTTGAGCTCAGGGTGGTCACCCACGCAGTCTAGGAGCCCCGGTGGACGGTTGCTAATCCCTCGGCACCCGGGTTGGCGACCTTCGCCGACCGGGCCCTGTCTAGGGTGGCGGGATGAGCGACCTGTCACCGGTGAAGCGGTTCGGGCCCAGCTCCGGCGTGGTGGCCGGCGTGGTGGGGCTGGTGGCCTGCGCGGGGATCGCGGCGATCGCGCTGACCGGCGAGGTCACCGAGAGCAGCGTCGAGGTCGCGCTCGGGGCCGCGGTCGTCGCGGTGCTGCTCTGGGCCTTCATGCTCCGGCCGCGGATCGTCCTCGACGAGGCCGGGAGCACCGTGCTGCTGCGCAACTCCTTCGTCGACTGGCGGATCCCGCTCGCCGCGGTCAAGGTCGTCGGGGTGCGCACCGTCACCACGGTCAAGACCGACGACGGCGGGCGCTACGACTGCGCGGCGGTCGGCTACCCGCTGCGCCGGATCGTCCGCGGCCAGACCGGCAACGAACCCCGGCCCGGTGCGCTCCCGTCRCACCGGCCGACCGACCAGCCGCCGCAGGAGATCATGGCCGACCTGGTCCTGGTCGCCGCCGACCGGGCCCGCGAGCTCGGGCACCCGACGGGTCCGGCCCAGCGGCTCCCGGCGTGGCCGGAGATCGTCGCGCTCGTGATCGCGGTCGCGGCGTTCGTGGCCGGCCTGCTCGTCTAGGTCCGGCTGCTCAGAGCCCGGCGGCCTTCTGCAGGTCGCCGCGGATCGCGTCCAGCCGCCCGCTGGCGGCGATCCGGGCCGCGTCGACCCCGTCCTCGACCCCGTCCTCGACCGGTACGACGACCTCGAGGTAGCACTTCACCTTCGGCTCGGTCCCGGACGGCCGGACGATCACCCGGGCGCGGTCCTCCAGGACGTAGCGCAGGCCGTCGGTCGGCGGCAGGTCCGCGGACCCGGCCGCCAGGTCGTCGACCCGGACCACGCCCAGCCCGCCGAGGCTCGTCGGCGGCTGCTCGCGCAGGCGCTGCATCGTCGCGGGGATCGCGGCGAGGTCGGTGAACCGGACGCTGAGCTGGTCGGTGGCGTGCAGGCCGTAGCGGCGGGCGACGTCGTCGAGCAGGTCGCGCACGGTCCGGCCGGCCGCCTTGGCCGCCGCGGCCAGCTCGCAGATCAGGAGCAGCGCGGAGACGCCGTCCTTGTCCTTGACGTGCTCGGGGTCGACGCAGTAGCCGAGCGCCTCCTCGTAGCCGAAGGCGAGGCCCGGGATGCGGCCGATCCACTTGAAGCCGGTCAGGGTCTCCGCGTGCTCCTCACCGGCTTCGGCGGCCATCACGCCGAGCAGGCTGGAGGAGACGATCGACTGCGCGTAGACGCCGTGCTTGCCGCGGGCCAGGAGGTGCTGGGCGAGCAGCGCGCCGACCTCGTCGCCGCGGAGCATCTGCCAGCCGTGCGGGCCTGGGACCGCGACGGCGCACCGGTCCGCGTCCGGGTCGTTGGCGACCACGATGTCCGCGCCGACCTCCGCGGCCAGCGCCATCGCCTGGTCCATCGCCCCCGGCTCCTCGGGGTTCGGGAAGGCCACCGTCGGGAAGGCGCCGTCGGGCTCGGCCTGGGCCGGGGGTTCGTGCGGCGCCCGGAAGCCCGCCCGGTCCAGCACCCGCTGCACGGTCGTGCCGCCGACGCCGTGCAGCGGCGTGTAGACGATCTCCAGGTCGCGCGGGCCCGGCCCGACCAGGGCGGCCACCGTCTGCTCGTAGCGAGCCACGATCTCCTCGCCGAGAACACTGCCGCTCCGGCCGCGCGGGATGTCCGCCACGGCACCGACGGCCTCGATCCGGGCGGCGATCTCGGCATCGGCGGGCGGCACGATCTGGCTGCCGTCGCCGAGGTACACCTTGTAGCCGTTGTCCTGCGGCGGGTTGTGGCTCGCGGTCACCATCACCCCGGCGACGCAGCCGAGGTCGCGGATCGCGAAGGCCAGCAGCGGGGTCGGCAGCGGGCGGGGGAGCACCAGGGCGCGCAGGCCGGCCCCGGTCATCACCTCGGCGGTGTCGCGGGCGAAGACGTCGGAGTTGCGGCGGGCGTCGTACCCGATGACGACGGAGTCGCCTTCGCTCGCGCCCAGGTCGAGGAGGTAGCGGGCCAGGCCGGCGGCCGCCCGCAGGACGACGACCCGGTTCATCCGGTTCGGGCCGGCGCCGAGCGCGCCGCGCAGGCCGGCGGTGCCGAACTCCAGGGTGCCGCGGAACCGGTCCTCGAGCTCGGCGAGGTCGCCCGCCCCGATCAGGGCCTCCAGCTCGGCGCGGGTCTGCGGGTCGGGGTCTTCGGCGGCCCAGGCGCGGGCCGCGGCGAGCACGTCGGTCATGGAAAGGACACTAGGCCACTAGCCTCGGAGCGTGACCGCAGCGGAGTACGAATTCCGGCACACCCTGACCGTGTCCGCCGACCCGGCCGCGGTGCACGCCGTGCTGGTCGACCTGGAGTTCTTCGGGGACTGGTGGCCGCAGGTGCGGGCGGTCGCGAGCCTGGGGGAGGACGACGCGCTGGTGGTCTGCCGCTCGGTGCTGCCCTACGACCTCGAGCTGCACCTGCACGCGGAGAGCCGGGAACCGGGCCACCTGCGGGTGGCGATCGACGGGCCGATCCGCGGCACGGCGGCCTGGACGCTGACGCCGGTCCCCGGCGGCACCCGGCTCGACTTCGAGCAGCGGGTGCGCGCCGTGGACCGTTCCTTCGTGCTGGCGTCGTACGTCCTCAAGCCGCTGCTGCGGTGGAACCACCACCGGATGATGCAGGGCGCGGAGGACGGACTGGCGGAGCGGTTCGGCCTGGTCAGGCCAGCGACGCGTCCAGGGTGATCTCGACCGAGAGTGCCTGCGAGACCGGGCACCCCTCCTTCGCCGCCTGGGCGAGCTCGGCGAACTTCGCCGCGTCGATGCCCGGGACGGTGCCGACCACCGTCAGCGCGGACCTGGTGATGCCCGTGCCCGGCACGAACGTCACGACCGCCGAGACCTCCAGCTTCTCGGCCGGGGTCTCGTTCTTGGCGAGCGCGTTCGAGAACGCCATCGAGTAGCACGCCGAGTGCGCGCCCGCGATGAGCTCCTCGGGGCTGGTCTTGCCGTTCGCCTCTTCGGCGCGCGACGGCCAGGACACCGGGTAGGTGCCGATGCCCGAGGACTCGAACGAGGTCTCGCCGGAGCCCTCGAAGAGGGTCCCGGTCCAGACGGTGCTTGCCTTGCGGTCGGTCATCAGTGCGCTCCTAGGTAGGGGTCGGCTCAGAGGTTCAGCTCAGTGCCGCGATGGCGGCGTCGTAGTCCGGCTCCTGGCCGATGGCTTCGACGAGTTCACTGTGCAGCACGGTGCCGTCGCTGTCGACCACGACGACCGCGCGGGCGAACAGGCCCTGGAACTTGCTGTCCAGCAGGGTGACGCCGAAGTCCTCGCCGAAGGTGGAGCGGAACGCCGACGCGACGGCCACGTTCTCCAGACCCTCGGCGGCGCAGAAGCCGCTCAGCGCGAACGGCAGGTCCAGCGACACGTTGAGGACGGTGGTGTCCTCCAGGCCGGCCGCGAGCTCGTTGAAGCGGCGGACGCTGGCCTGGCAGACGCCGGTGCCGATGCTCGGGAAGATGCTGATCACGGTGCGGCCGGTGAGGCCGTCCGAGGTCAGCTCGGTCAGGTCGGCGCCGACGAGGGTGAAGGACGGGGCCTTCTCGCCCTTCGCGGGCAGGGTGCCGACGGTGCTTGCGGTGGAGTCTCCGAAACCAATGGTTGCCATGCGCATGTTCTACAGGGGCGCCGCCGGCGGTGTCAGCGCAGGGTGCGCGGCCCGAAGACCGGGGTGACCTTCTTGAACGCCGCGTTCCGGGCAGCCGCGGTGTTGGCGACGGCGAGCAGGACCAGCTGCTCGGCCCGCTCGCGGGCGAACGTGGCCCGCGGCGACGACGTCCAGGTCCTGTTGAAGAGTCGCTTGGCCGCGGCCACCGAGTCCGGCGACCGCTCGGCGATCCGGCGGGCCAGGTCCAGGGCGGCGACCACCGGGTCGGCGGCGAGCTCGGTGACCAGGCCGAGGTCGGCGGCCTCCTTGCCGCTGAGCATCTGGGCGGTCATGGTGAGCCGCTTGGCGGTGTCGATGCCGACCAGCTCGGCCAGGCTGCGGATGCCGGTCATGTCCGGGATCAGGCCCCAGCGGGCCTCGAGCACCGACCACTCCGAGTCCGGGGTGGCGATCCGGAAGTCCGCGGCGAGCGCGAGCTGGAGGCCGCCGCCGTAGCAGTGGCCGTCGACCGCGGCGATCACCGGGACCGGCAGCCGGCGCCAGGCCCAGCACGCCTCCTGGAAGGCGTTGGTGCCGCGCCAGGGGAGCGGGACGAACGCGCGCACGATCCCGGCGGGGCTCTTCAGCGCGGAGGCGAAGTCGAGCCCGGCGCAGAAGGACTGGCCCTCGCCGCTGATCACGACGGCGCGCAGGGTCCGGTCGCGGCGCAGCTCCTGGGCGGTCGCGATCAGCTCGTGCAGCGTCTCGAGGGTCAGCGCGTTGAGCTTGTCGGACCGGGTCAGGCGGACGTGGGCGATGCCGTCGAGGGTCTCGTGGGCGACGTACTGGCGGGTCATGCGGGCTATGTTACCCGCTAGTACGTCCGGCGCCTACTGGTCGATGCTCCCCATGTCGCCGTACCGGTCGCCCTGGACGGCCCCGCGCGGGACCACCTGCTCCAGGTGCGCGAGCTCGTCGGCCGTCAGCGTGATGGCAGCGGCCGCGACGTTCTCCTCCAGGTAGCGGACCCGCTTGGTGCCCGGGATCGGGACGACGGCCAGGTCGTGCGCCGGACCCTGGGCCAGCACCCACGCGAGCGCGAGCTGGCCCGGCGTGCAGCCCTTGTCGGCGGCGACCTTCCCGATCGCGTCGACCAGCTTGAGGTTGGCCGCCAGCGCGTCGCCCTGGAAGCGCGGGAAGTACGCCGAGGCGCGGCCGTCGCCCTGCTCCAGCGTGGTCCACTCCTGCTTGCCGGTGAGCATGCCGCGACCCAGCGGCGAGTAGGGCACCAGGCCGATGCCGAGCTCGCGGACCACCCCGAGGATCTCGTCCTCCAGGTCCCGGGTGAACAGCGAGTACTCGGTCTGCAGCGCGGTGATCGGGTGCGTCGCGTGCGCCTTGCGGATGGTGGCGGCGGAGGCTTCGGAGAGGCCGAGGTGGCGCACCTTGCCGGCCTCGACCAGCTCGGCCATCGCGCCGACGGTCTCCTCGATCGGCACGGTCTGGTCGACGCGGTGCTGGTAGTAGAGGTCGAGGTGGTCGACGCCGAGGCGCTGCAGCGAGGCGTCGCACGCCGCCCGGACGTACTCCGGGCTGCCGTTGATCCCGACCCGGGTGCCGTCGGGGAGCCGCTCGTTGCCGAACTTGGTGGCGAGCTGCACCTCGTCGCGCCGGCCGGCGATCGCCTTGCCGACGAGCTGCTCGTTGGTGAAGGGGCCGTACATGTCGGCCGTGTCCAGGAAGGTGACGCCGAGGTCGAGGGCGCGGTGGATGGTCGCGATCCCCTCTGCCTCGTCGGTGGCGCCGTAGAACTCCGACATCCCCATGCAGCCGAGGCCGAGGGCGCTGACCGTGAGCGGGGAGACGGTTCCGAGAGTGCGTGTCTGCAGTGTCATGGCCCCACTCAACGACTTCGAGCGCACTCCAAGTCAAGGCCGTCGGATCAGCCTGGGGAGACCTTGCCCTCGTAGATGCCGATCTTGTGGTCGATCGCGCGCAGGTGCGCGGTCACCTCGGCGAGCTGGTCCTCGACGCGCTGCCGGTGCGCCTTGAGCAGCGCGAGGCGCTCGGCCTCGTTCCCGTCGCCGGCGCGCACCAGCGCGGCGTACCGGCGGACGTCGCGGATCGGCATGCCGGTCGAGCGGAGTCGGGTGATCAGCTGGATCCAGGTGAGGTCGCGCTCGGAGTAGCGCCGGTGCCCGGAGGCGGACCGGCCGACGCTGCCCAGCATCAGCCCGTCGCGCTCGTAGTAGCGCAGCGTGTGCGCCGTCAGGCCGGTCTGCTCGGCGGCCTCGGCGATGGTCAGGGCGGTCACCGGGCCAGTCTCTCCCCTGGAGTGCACTCGAAGTCAAAGGGCCACCGTGTATCAGGATCCGCCCGCGCCGCTCTGGGCTGGTGAGAGCACCCACCCGAGAGGACAGCACCATGACGAACCGGTTCATGACCAGTGGGGACCCGGCGCCGCGGGGCGATGTCCGGGCAGAGATGCGGCTGCTCGGAGCCGTTCCGACCTTCCGCGAGGCGCCGGCCGCGCTGCTCGCCGCGATGGTCGACGTCGGCCACGTCGTCCGGGTGCGGCCGTCCTGGGCGCTGCTCGCGGAGGGGACCGCGCCGGACAAGGCCTACGTGCTGCTGGAGGGCGAGGTCGACGTACGCCGCGACGGAGTCGAGCTCGGCCGCTGCCGCCCGGGCGAGATCCTCGGCGAGCTCGGCATCCTGCGGCACCGGCTGAGGTCGGCGACCGTGGTCACGCCGATGCCGGTGACCGTGCTGCACCTCGACCGGGCCGACTTCGAGCGCCTGCTCGCCGGCCAGCCCTACTTCCGCGACCTCGTCGGCGAGGCGGCGCTGCGCAAGTCGGCGTGACGGGCTGGGTCAGATCCGCGGGACCACGGCGCTGAGCAGTCCACCCATCCGGGTGGCGGCGGACCGCCCGGTCTCGAGGACCTCCTCGTGGTTGAGCGGTTCGCCGGTGATCCCGGCGGCCATGTTGGTGACCAGCGAGATGCCGAGCACCTCCATCCCCGCCTCGCGGGCCGCGATCGCCTCCAGCGTCGTGCTCATCCCGACCAGGTCGGCGCCGATCGCGCGGACCATGCCGATCTCCGCCGGGGTCTCGTAGTGCGGCCCGGGCAGCTGCACGTAGACGCCCTCGTCCAGCGACGGGTCCACCTCGCGGCAGAGCGCCCGCAGCCGGCTGCTGTACAGGTCGGTCAGGTCGACGAAGTTCGCGCCCTCGATCGGGGAGGTCGCGGTCATGTTGATGTGGTCGGAGATCAGCACCGGCGTTCCGGGCGGGCAGGTCTCGCGGAGACTGCCGCAGCCGTTGGTGAGGACGATCGTCGAGCAGCCGGCCGCGGCCGCCGTCCGGACGCCGTGCGCGACGGCGCGGACCCCGAGGCCCTCGTAGAAGTGCGTCCGGCCGAGGAAGACGAGCAGGTTCTTGTCGCCGCTGCGGACCGACCGGATCTTGCCGGCGTGCCCGGCGACGGCCGGGGGAGCGAACCCGGGCAGGTCGGTGGTGCTGACCTCGGCGGTCGCCTCGCCGAGCGCGTCGACGGCCGGGAGCCAGCCCGAACCCATCACCAGGGCGACGTCGTGGCGGGCGACGCCGGTCTTCTCGGCCAGGACGGCCGCGGCCTCGGCGGCCTGCTCTGTGTAGGTGGTCACGGGCCGACTCTAACGGCCTCCGCTCAGCCGCCGAACGTGCTGCGGCACGGCCGCTGGCGCAGCGCCGAGACGTAGTCGGCGGGGGCGTCGGCGGCCTCGGCCGCGTCGGCGAGGACGCCGAGGTAGGTCGCGGACGGCAGGCCGCCCTCGAAGGCGTCGAGGACGTAGACCCAGGCGACCGACTCGTCGGTCAGCGTCGAGACCCGCACCTTGGTCTTGCGGAACAGCCCGGTGTCGGCGGACTCCCAGCCGTCCAGGGTCGCGACGTCCTCGTCGGTGACGTCGTAGATGGCGACGAAGACCTGCTCGAACGGGTCCTGGACGATCGTGGCGAGCGCGCCGTCCCAGCCGTGCTCCTCGCCGCCGAAGGTCAGCCGCCAGCCCTGGAGCCAGCCGGTTCCGCGCAACGGGGAGTGCGGGCACCGCTCGCTCATCCGGGCCGGGTCCAGGTTGGTCCCGTAGGCGGCGTACAGCGTCACGCCTCACAGCGTAGGGCCAGACGCTCCGGTCCAGCGCGTACGACACAATGGGGCCCGTGACTCGTGTGGTGATCATCGGTGGCGGCCCCGGCGGGTACGAGTCGGCCCTGGTGGCCGCGCAGCTGGGGGCCGAGGTCGTCGTCGTCGACTCCGACGGGGTCGGCGGGTCGGCGGTGCTCACCGACTGCGTGCCGAGCAAGACGCTGATCGCCACCGCCGAGCTGATGAGCGACCTCGCCACCGCGCCGGAGCTGGGCATCGGCCTGGTCGACCCGCTGGCGCCGGAGTCCCAGGTCCGCATCGACCTGGCCCGGATCAACGCCCGGGTGCTCCGGCTCGCGGCCGAGCAGTCCGGTGACATCGGCAGGCGGCTGGAGCGCGAGGGTGTCCGGGTCGTGGTGGGGCGCGGTCGTCTCGACGGCCCCGAGCGGGTCGTGGTGACCGGGCCGGACGGCGAGGTCGAGGAGATCGACGCCGACGCCGTCCTGGTCGCGGTCGGCGCCGCGCCGCGGACGCTGCCGACCGCGGAACCCGACGGCGAGCGGATCCTGACCTGGGAGCAGGTCTACGACCTCACCGAGACCCCCGAGAAGCTGATCGTGGTCGGCTCCGGCGTCACCGGCGCCGAGTTCGCCAGCGCCTACCTCGCGCTCGGCATCGAGGTCGTCCTGGTCTCCTCGCGCGACCGGGTGCTGCCCGGCGAGGACGCCGACGCCGCCGAGGTGCTGGAGCAGGTGCTCACCCGGCGCGGCATGACCGTCATGGGCAAGTCCCGGATGGCGTCGGTGACCCGCGACGGCGACGTGGTCACCGTGACGCTGACCGACGGTCGCTCGGTGAGCGGGTCGCACTGCCTGCTGGCGCTCGGGTCGGTGCCGAACACCCGCGACCTCGGCCTGGAGTCGGCCGGCGTGGCCACCGACGAGGGCGGCTTCATCGCGGTGGACCGGGTCTCCCGCACCACCGCCCGGGGCGTGTACGCCGCCGGCGACTGCACCGGGGTGCTGATGCTCGCCTCGGTCGCGGCGATGCAGGGCCGGATCGCGATGTGGCACTTCCTCGGGGACGCGGTCGCGCCGCTGGACCTGAAGAAGGTCTCCTCCAACGTCTTCACCGCCCCCGAGATCGCCACCGTCGGCTGGTCCCAGCAGGCGGTGGACGCGGGGGAGATCCAGGCGGAGTCGGTGATGCTGCCGCTGGCCGGGAACCCGCGCGCCAAGATGCAGGGCGTCCGGGACGGCTTCGTGAAGCTGTTCTGCCGACCGGGCACCGGCATCGTCGTCGGCGGCGTGGTCGTCGGCCCGCGGGCGAGCGAGCTGATCCACCCGGTCTCGATCGCGGTCGCCGAGTCGCTGACCGCCGACCAGCTCGCGAACGCGTTCACCGTCTACCCGTCCAACAGCGGCTCGGTGGCGGAGGCCGCGCGCCGGCTGCACCGGGCCTGAGGCCGCCCGGGCGGGCGTGTGAACGACACTTCTGTAGTTCTCCGCCGCCCCTTCTCCGACCCGGAGGAGTTTCGGAAACCGTGCCTATGATGGCGAGGCTCGCCCGACCTCAACCGCCTCAGGAGCCACGTATGCGTACTCGGATCGCACTGGTGCTCACCGCTCTCACCGGCCTCCTGCTGGTCGCGTGCCCACCCGTGCACGCGGACGGCACCGACGGCGTGGACACGGACGCGGTCCCGGTCGCGGGCGCGCTCACGATCACCGGCAACGGGTTCGGGCACGGCCGCGGCCTGTCCCAGTACGGCGCCAACGGGGCCGCCAAGGCCGGCCTGGGCCCGGCTCAGATCCTGGCGTTCTACTACCCGGGCACCCGGCGGGCCCAGTTCTCCGCCCGGGTCCGGGTCTGGCTCACCGGCGACACCGACCGGTCCCTGGTCGTCCGGCCCGAGTCGGGTCTGAAGGTCGCCGACCTGCGCACCGGGCGCGCGTTCACGCTCCCCTCGATCAAGGTCGGGGCGAAGGCCTGGCGGCTCGCCGTCGTCAACGGCCGGAGCCGGGTCTTCTTCCTCAAGGCCGGGAAGTGGCACCTGCACCGGACAGCCGGACGCATCGCGCTGGCCGGCAACGGCGAGTTCCGCACCAAGGACGGCACCGTCACGGTCGCGTACGGCGGCGCGAACCACGTCTACCGCGGTCAGGTCCGGCTGACCGACGGACGCAGCGTCAACGTGCTCAGCCTGGACAACTACCTGCGCGGCGTCGTCGCCTCGGAGATGCCGTCCTCCTGGCACCCGAACGCGCTGCGCGCCCAGGCCGTCGCGGCGCGCACCTACGCCGCGTTCGAGCGCGCGGCCAACGTCAACCGCAGCTACCAGATCTGCGACACCTCGGCCTGCCAGGTCTACCGCGGCGTCGCCGCCGAGTACCCGAGCACCAACGCCGCGGTCGCCGCGACGGCCGGCTGGATCCTCACCGCGGGCGGGCAGCCGGCCTTCACCCAGTTCTCGGCGAGCAACGGCGGCTGGTCGGCGTACGGCGGCCGCAGCTACCTGCCGGCCCACCAGGACGCCTACGACCAGGCCTACCGCGGCTGGACCAGGTCCGTGACCGCCGCCGCGATCGAGAAGGCGTACCCCGCCCTCGGCACGCTGGTGTCCGCCCGGGTGACCGCGCGCGACGGCGCCGGCGAGTGGGGCGGCCGGGTCACCGCGGTCCTGCTGCACGGCTCCAAGAAGGACGTGACGATCTCCGGCGGGGACGTCCGCTCGCTGGCCGGTCTGCGGTCGGACTACTTCCGCTTCTCCTGAGCCGGTCTAGCCTTCGGGCATGACCCTCCCCGCACCCTCGCCCACGGGCGCCGTCCTCGTCACCGGAGCGTCCTCCGGCATCGGGGCCGAGCTCGCCCGTGACTTCGCCCGCCGCGGCCACCAGGTCGTCCTGGTCGCGCGCACCGAGTCCCGCCTGACCGCGCTCGCCGCGGAGCTGGGGGAGGGCGCGCACGTCCTCGCCGCGGACCTCTCCGACCGCGACCAGCGGGCGGCGCTCCCGGACCGGGTGGCGGCGCTCGGCCTGCACGTCGACGTGCTCGTCAACAACGCCGGCCTGTCCACGCTGGGGCCGGTGAGCGCCGCCGACCCGGCCGCGGAGATGAACATGGTCGAGGTCGACGTGGTGGCCGTGGTGGACCTGACGAGCCGGTTCCTGCCCGGCATGGTCGAGCGCGGCGCCGGCGGCGTCCTCAACGTGGCCTCGACGGCCGCCTTCCAGCCGCTGCCCGGGCAGGCCGGCTACGGCGCCGGCAAGGCGTTCGTGCTGAGCTACACCCAGAGCCTGTCCGGCGAGCTCCGCGGCTCCGGCGTCACCGCGACGGTGCTCTGCCCCGGCCCGGTGGACACCGGCTTCGGCGCGGCGGCCGGGTTCAGCAAGGAGGACGCCGAGAACGCGCTGCCCGCGTTCCTGTGGATCCCTGCGGACCAGGTCGCCCGGGAGGCCGTGGCCGGGTTCGCGAAGGGGCGGCTCGTGGTGATCCCCGGGGCCGGCAACAAGGCCGGCGCGGCCTTCGCGAAGCTCACCCCGAAGCGGCTGCTGATCCCGATCCTGGCGAAGAGCCACCCGGGCCTGCGCCAGGTCATGCCCTAGCCCTCGGGGATCGGGGCGATCGGCGGCCGGTGGCCGGCGTACTGGAACCGCGCCATCCGGTCGAGGGCCCGCTCCGCACGCCGGTCGAGCACCCCCCGGCCGCCGGGCAGACGCCCGACGACGTGGGTCCAGAAGACGTTCGCCGGCACCCGCAAGGCCGGGTACCAGGGCAACCGGGCGGGCTGCCCGACGTCGCGCATGCCGTAGCCGAGGTTGAGGTACGTCGCCATGCTCAGCGCGCGCTCGCGCTCGTAGCGGCGGCGCCAGGCCGGGATCCCCGGCGCGCGGTCGTGCATGTCGATCAGGCCCGCGCCGAGCAGCCGGCTGGACTCCTCCGGCGCGGAGAAGCCCGCGATCACGTTGCCCAGCACCCGGCGGCCGGCGCGCTCGGTGCGCGGCAGCCAACGCTCGTCGACCCCCATCAGCCAGCCGACGTAGGACCACAGGTGCATGATCGCGGCGGCGTCCCCGGCCGGGACCCGGATGCCGAGGCTGCGCGCCTGGAGCAGGAAGCTGGTGCTGAACGAGCCGATCGTGCCGGCGCGGTCGTGCTGGTTGATCGGCACGCCGCGGAACTCCCAGTCCCACGAGGGGTCGCGCTCGAGCTGGTAGTTCACGAAGGCGTGCATGGCGCGGACGTGCACGCTCAGCCGCCAGCCCTCGCCGTCGCGGCGCACCCCGCCCGGGGCGGTGCAGGCGAGCCACCACTGCCCGGTCTCGCCGACCCGCTGGAGGGTCTGCTCGCCGATCCGGCCGGTCCGCACCAGCGGCTGCAGGGCGCCGCCGCTGCGGTAGCCGCCGAGGAGGGAGCCGAAGGCGAGGATGTCGAACCCGTCCTTGCCGATCCGGCGGGCGGCCGCTCCGCCACGCTCGAGGAGCGCGTCGTCGACCCAGGCCGGCCGCTCCTCCACGTGCGCGAAGAAGTCGCGCAGCGCCGCGGGGGCGTCCTCGACGGCGTCGACGCCGTCGGCGAGCGCGGTCCGGAACTGCGGCATGGTCACGGCCTTGTCCTCGCGCACCGCGCGGACGAGAGCGTCGCCGGCCTCGTCGCGGCGCAGCAGGGCGGCTTTCAGGTCGGCGAGCTCCTCGCCCCGCATCCGCGCTCCCGGGCCGGCCAGGGCGAGCATCGGCCGGGCGAACCGCTCGGACCAGGCGGGCGCCGAGCCGAACCGCGTCGGGGTGGTGAGGGCTGCGTCGGTCGTCATGGATCCAGGCTAAAGTGAGTAAATGCTCAGGTTCCACTCGCGTTCCAGGACCATGTCGTGACCGCCGTACGCCGCCGCAAGCAGCCGGTCCAGGCCCGGTCGCGCGCGATGGTCGACCAGATCCTGGCCGCCGCCGTTCAGGTTCTCGGCGAAGTCGGCTACGGCCAGATGAGCACCAACCGGATCGCCGAGGAGGCCGAGGTCAGCGTCGGTTCGCTCTACCGCTACTTCGCCGACAAGGACGAGGTGTTCGCCGAGCTCCGGCAGCGGGTCACCGACGCGATCATGGCCGACCTCACCGACGCGATCACCGACGCGGCCGGCGTCCCGCCGGCCGAGGGGATCCGCTCGGTCGTGGCGACGCTGGTGTCCTCGCTGCAGCGGCACGAGGCGGTGATCCGGGCCCTGGTCAACGAGGTGCCGCTCGGCACCCAGTCCAACGTGCTGCCGGAGATCGAACGCGGCCTGGCCCAGTTCACCCGGATCTACGCGGTCCAGCAGGCCCGGCACCTGTCCCGCGCCGAGCTCGATGCCCGGATCTACCTCGCGATGGGGATCACCCTGAACAGCTGCCTGCGGATCGCCCTGGAGCGTCCCGCCGACCTCGACGAGGACCACCTCATCGACCTGGTCGCCGGGATGCTCGCGCTCGGGCTGGTGGCCCCTACTTGATCTCGCAGAGCACTTCGCCGTTGCCGACGGTCGCGCCGACCTCGGCCTTGAGCCCGGTGACCGTGCCGGCCTTGTGGGCCTTCAGCGGCTGCTCCATCTTCATGGCCTCGAGGACGACGACGACGTCGCCCTCAGCCACGGTCGCGCCCTCCTCGACGGCGACCTTGACGATGGTGCCCTGCATCGGGCTGGTGACCGCGTCGCCCGAGGCGGCGGCGCCGGCCTTCTTGCCCGCCGAGCGCTTCGGCTTCTTCGCTCCCGCGGCGGGACCCGCGCCGACCCCTGCGCCGATGCCGCCCAGGCCGGCCGGCAGGACGACCTCGAGGCGGCGGCCGCCGACCTCGACGGTCACCTTCTGGCGCTCGCCTGCCTCCTCGGCCTCGCCCGCCTCGCCGCCGTAGGGCTGGAGCTGGTTGTCGTAGTCGGTCTCGATCCAGGTGGTGTAGACGGTGAACTCGCCCTCGCCGGACGGGTTCGAGGCGCCGACGTAGGCCGGGTTGGTGATCACGTCCTGGTGGAACGGGATCACCGTCGGCATGCCGTCGACGACGAACTCGCCGAGCGCGCGGCGCGAGCGCTCCAGCGCCTGGGTGCGGTCACGGCCGGTGACGATCAGCTTGGCGATCAGCGAGTCGAACGAGCCCGGGACGGTCTCGCCCTTCTCGTAGCCGCCGTCGACGCGGATGCCCGGGCCTTGCGGCGGGTTCCACTCGGTGAGCGTGCCCGGCGCCGGCATGAAGTTGCGGCCGCCGTCCTCGGCGTTGATCCGGTACTCGATCGAGTGGCCGATGATCTCCGGGTCGTCGTACCCGAGCTCCTCGCCGGCGGCGATCCGGAACATCTCCCGGACCAGGTCGATGCCGGTGACCTCCTCGGAGACGCAGTGCTCGACCTGGAGGCGGGTGTTGACCTCGAGGAAGGAGATGGTGCCGTCCTTGGCGACCAGGAACTCGCAGGTCCCGGCGCCGACGTAGCCGGCCTCCTTGAGGATCGCCTTGGACGAGGTGTAGAGCCGCTCGACCTGCTCCTCGGTGAGGAACGGGGCCGGGGCCTCCTCGACGAGCTTCTGGTGCCGGCGCTGCAGCGAGCAGTCGCGGGTGGAGACCACGACGACGTTGCCGTGCTGGTCGGCCAGGCACTGGGTCTCGACGTGCCGCGGCTTGTCGAGGAACTTCTCGACCAGGCACTCGCCGCGGCCGAAGGCGCCGATCGCCTCGCGGGTCGCGGACTCGAACAGCTCGGGGATCTCCTCCAGCGTGCGCGCGACCTTGAGGCCGCGGCCGCCGCCGCCGAAGACCGCCTTGATGGCGACCGGCAGGCCGTACTCCTGGGCGAACGCGACGATCTCGTCGGCGTCCTTGACGGCGTCCTTGAGGCCCGGCGCGAGCGGGGCACCGGCGGCGAGCGCGATCTGCTTCGCCTTGGCCTTGTCGCCGAGGCCGTCGATCGCCTCGGGGGAGGGGCCGATCCAGATCAGGCCGGCGTCGATCACGGCCTGCGCGAACAGCGCGTTCTCGGCGAGGAAGCCGTAGCCGGGGTGCACCGAGTCGGCGCCGCTGGTCTTCGCGATGTCGATGATCTTCGCGATGTCCAGGTAGGTCTCGGCCGGGGTGGCCCCGCCCAGGGAGTACGCCTCGTCGGCGAGCCGGACGAACAGGGCGTCGCGGTCCGGGTCGGCGTAGACGGCGACGCTGCCGATGCCGGCGTCCTTGCAAGCCCGGATGACCCGGACGGCGATCTCGCCGCGGTTGGCGATCAGAACCTTCTGCAACGGGCGGATCTCGGGCACGCTCACTCCTGAAGTCAGTGGGATCTCGGGGAGTCTATTGGTCGGCCGGTCCGTCTCCGCCGCGGGTCCGCGTACCGGGCGCTACCGGTCGGTAGCGCGGTTCAGCTCCCGGGCTTGTAGACCATCAGGAAGACGATCGCGGCGAAGATCAGCCCGACCACGCCGCCGGAGGCCGCGACCCTGCCCTTGAGGTTGTCGACGGACTCGCCGGCACCGATCCGGGTGGTGGCCTGCTCCAGGGCGGGTGCGATCACGCCGAGGCCGAGCCCGACGGCGACGAGCCAGAGCAGCGCGGAGATCCAGATGTACGGGTCGCTGAAGGAGGCGACGTTCTCGTCCGGGTTCCACGGCGCCTTCGCCGACATCAGGCCGAAGCCGAAGACCACCACGAGCACGGACACGTACGAGTAGATCGTCACGGTCCGGGCCGACGAGGCGGTCGCGGAGGCGTCCGCGGTGCGCAGGCCGCGGGCCGCGGTGGTGGCCGCGTGGACCAGCGGGCCGATCGCGAAGATGGCGGTGAGCAGGTGCAGGGTCAGCAGGATCTTGAACACGGACGAAGGCTAACCCGTCGGTAGGGGTTAACAGACGTTAACTCGGCCGACTACGATGCCGCCATGAGCTTCGAGTTGTCCGCCGAGCACGAGCAGTTCCGACGTACCGTCCGCGACTTCGCGGAGAAGGAGATCGCCCCGCACGTCGACGCGTGGGACCGCGAGCACCACTTCCCGGTCGACGTCGTGCACCGGATGGGCGAGCTCGGCCTCTTCGGGCTCACCGCCCCGGAGGAGTACGGCGGCGCCGGCCTGACCGGCGAGGAGGGCGGGTTCACCAGCCTCTGCCTGGCGATCGAGGAGATCGGCCGCGTCGATCAGTCCATGGGCATCACGCTGGAGGCCGGGGTCGGCCTCGGCATCAACCCGATCCTCACCTACGGGACCGAGGAGCAGAAGCAGACCTGGCTGCCCGACCTGGTGGCCGGGAAGACGCTGGCCGCCTTCGGGCTCACCGAGCCGGGAGCGGGCTCCGACGCCGGCGCCACCCGGACGAAGGCCACCCTCGACCACGGCGAGTGGACCCTCGACGGCTCCAAGCAGTTCATCACCAACTCCGGTTCCTCGATCACCTCGGTCGTCGCCGTGACCGCGCGCACCGGCACGCTCACCACCGCGAGCGGCGAGGAGAAGGCGGAGATCTCCGCGCTCCTGGTCCCGGCGGGCACGCCCGGGTTCACCGCCGAGAAGGCCTACGACAAGCTCGGCTGGCACGCCTCCGACACGCACCCGCTCACCTTCGAGGGCGTCCGGCTGCCGGAGGAGAACCTGCTCGGCCAGCGCGGCCGCGGCTACGCCCAGTTCCTGGCCACCCTCGACGACGGCCGGGTCGCGATCGCCGCGCTCGCCGTCGGCTGCATCCAGGCCTGCCTCGACGAGTGCGTCCGGTACGCCGGCGAGCGCACCACCTTCGGGGTGCCGATCGGCCGCAAGCAGGGCGTCGCGTTCCAGATCGCCGACCTGCAGGTGATGCTCGAGGCCAGCCGGGTGCTGACGTACAAGGCGGCCGCGATGAAGGACGGCGGCGCCCCGGTGGCGCAGTTCAAGCAGGCCGCCTCGATCGCCAAGCTCTACGCCACCGAGTCCGCGGTCACCGCGACCCGGATCGCGACCCAGGTCTTCGGCGGCTACGGCTTCATGGAGGAGTACCTGGTCGCCCGGCTCTACCGCGACGCCAAGATCCTCGAGATCGGCGAGGGCACCTCCGAGGTCCAGCGGATGCTGATCGCGCGTGGCCTCGGGCTGCCGGTCGAGTAGCCGACGCGTCCCGGCCGGGAGCCGGTCAGGAAGTAGCCTGTCCCGCATGGCCGAACGACCCACGATCCCCTTCACCACCCCGTTCCCGGCGCCGGGAGAGGCCAAGTACGTGGCCGAGTCGCTCGCCTCCGGCCTGACCAGCGGCGACGGCCCGTTCACCCGCCAGGCCACCGAGCTGCTGGAGCCGCTCGTGGGCGGCGGGCGCTGCCTGCTCACCACCTCGTGCACCCACGCACTGGAGATGAGCGCCCTGCTGCTCGACATCCAGCCGGGTGACGAGGTCATCCTGCCGTCGTTCACCTTCGTCTCCACGGTGAACGCGTTCGTGCTCCGCGGTGCCGTCCCGGTCTTCGTCGACATCCGGCCGGACACCTTCAACCTGGACGAGACGCTGGTCGAGGCGGCGGTGACCGGGCGGACCCGCGCGATCGTGGTCGTCCACTACGGCGGGGTCGGCTGCGAGATGGACGTGATCGGCGAGGTGGCCCGTCGCCACGGGATCGCGGTCGTCGAGGACAACGCGCACGGCCTCGGCGGCCGTTACCGCGGTTCCGCGCTCGGCTCCCTCGGCGTGCTGGCGACGCAGAGCTTCCACGCCACCAAGAACATCTCCTGCGGCGAGGGCGGTGCCCTGGTCTCCAACGACCCCGTGCTCTTCGAGCGCGCCGAGATCATCCGCGAGAAGGGCACCAACCGGAGCCAGTTCTACCGCGGCATGGTGGACAAGTACCGCTGGATGGACGTCGGCTCGAGCTACCTGCCCTCCGACGTGCTCGCCGCGCTGCTGGTCGCCCAGCTGGAGCACTTCGACGCCATCCAGGCGCGCCGCCACGAGATCTGGTCGGCCTACGACCGCGACCTGGCGGACTGGCGTGCCGCGACCGGCTCGGTCGGCCAGTACGTCCCCGAGCACTGTGAGCACCCGGCGCACGTCTACGCGCTGCTGCTCCCCACCGCCGAGGACCGGACCGCGTTCATCGAGCACCTCGCCGCCGCCGGGATCGTCGCCCCGTTCCACTACGTCCCGCTGCACGACTCCCCGGTCGGCGCCCGGCTCGGCCGGGTCGGCGAGGGCGGCTGCGAGGTCACCGGCGACGTGTCCGCCCGGCTCGTGCGGCTGCCGCTCTTCGCCGGGCTCGGTGACGCCGACCTGGGCCGCGTCCTCGAGGCGATCACCGCCTTCGCGCCGAGCGCTTGAGGCCGGGCGCATGAGCTGGCAGGAGCTCACCGGCACCGGTCCGGTGCAGGTGCGGGCGTCCGCGGTCGAGTCCGACCGGTTCGGCGTGAGCGTCGACCGGGTCCTCGCGCCGCTGGACACACCGGACGGTCCCGCCGGTGTACTCGCGGCGGTGGCGGCCTCAGCCGCCGACGTCGTGGTGCTGCGCTACCCGACCGCGTGGGTCGGGCTCGCGGCCTCGTTGACGGGCCGTGACCTGGTGCCGGCCGACCAGCTCACCTACTGGCGGTTGCGCACGGGCTCCGGGCGCCGCCCGGCGCCGGACCCGGCGCTGGCGGTCGTGCCGGCGTCGGAGGAGGACGCCGCCGCACGGGACGCGCTCGTCGACGACCTGGTCGCCGACATCTTCACCGGCTACGGCAACCACTACTCCGCCAACCCGCTCTTCGACCCGGCGCTCGCCCTGGCCGGCTACCAGCAGTGGGCTCGCGGCTCGGCCGCTGCCGGGGGCGCGCTCGTGCTGCGCGACTCCGGCGGCCCGGTCGCGGTCGCGACCACCTCGACCGTCGACGACGTCGTCGAGATCGAGCTGGCCGGCACCCTCACGGCGCGGCAGGGGAGCGGGCTCTACCCGCACCTGCTCGCCGGCGTCGAGGACCTGGCCCTGGCCGCGGGAGCGATCGAGGTCCTGATCTCGACGCAGACGCACAACACCGGCGTGCAGCGTGCGTGGGCGCGGTACGGGTTCGAGCCGGTCGCGACCTTCTCGACCCTGCACCTGTTGAAGCCGGGCCTGATCGAGCGGGCCTGATCAGCCGGCGCTGACCCCGCCGTCGTCCGGGAGGTCCGGGTGGGCGTCCACGTCGGACCGCTCCCGCACCACGTACGACGGCCGCCCGGCGTTCGCCGAGTGGATCCGGCCGATGTACTCGCCGAGGACGCCGATCGCGACCATCTGCGCGCTGGAGAAGATCGCCACCATCGAGGCCAGCGTCGTGAATCCGGCCACCTGGATCTGGTCGGAGAAGTACTCGTAGAGGATCACGGTCAGCAGTGCGACGCCGAGCAGGCCGCAGGCGATGCCGAGGTAGATCACGAAGCGCAGCGGGGCCGTCGAGTAGCCGATCACCATGTTGAGCGCGTGCCGGACGAGGAGCTTCGGCGTGTAGTTGGAGGTGCCCTCCTCGCGCTCGGCCATCTCGATGGTGACGCTGGCGGCCCGCGTGGTCGCCCAGGAGAGCGCGACGTCGAGGTTGACGTCCGGGGTGCCGAGCCCCTCGAACGCGTCGCGCAGGTAGGTGTGGAACGCCCGGAACGCGCTGATCTGGCTGGCGCCGTCGATCTTCATGCCGGCTCCCATCGCGCTCTTGACCGAGCGGGAGGCCAGGCTGCGCAGGTAGCCGTGCTCCTCGAGCCGCGGGACGCCGTACACGAGCTCGACGTCGGCGGAGAGCGCGGCGAGCAGGGCCGGGATCTCCTCGGGGAGGTGCTGCAGGTCGTCGTCCATCGTGACCGTGGTCGCGTGCCGGGCGAGCCGGATGCCGGCGAGCAGCGCGTTGTGCTGGCCGTAGTTGCGGGAGAGCCGCACGGCGCGCACCCCGGGGAGGGTGTCGGCCAGTCCGGCGGCGACCTCCCAGGTGTTGTCCGGGCTCCCGTCGACGACGAGGATCACCTCGTGCGCCAGGCCCTGTGCGGTCAGCACGTCGACGATCCGGGGGACCAGGCGGGGCAGGGTGGCCGCAGAGCGGTAGCAGGGGATCACGACGGAGATCGACATTGGCGAGATTCTTCCACGGATGACTAGGGTGATCGCGTTATGGCTCATGTGAACCAGGCGTCTTCGTCGTCCATCGCCCAGCCCGACTACTGGTGGTACCGGGCGCGGTCCGAGCTCCTCCGCACGATCCTGCAACCGTGGATCGGGACCCCCGAGCGGGTCCTCGACGTGGGCAGCGCCGACGGGCCGAGCGTGTCCTGGATGCGCGAGCACGGGCACCGGGTGGCCCTGGACGTCGACCTCGACGCGCTCTCCCCGGGCGACGTCTGCGGTTCGGCGATGGAGCTCCCGTTCTCCGACGAGACCTTCGACGTGGTCGCGGCCTTCGACGTGGTCGAGCACTGCGAGCCGGAGTCGAAGGCGGTATCCGAGCTCGCCCGGGTGCTTCGTCCGGGGGGCCGGATGTTCCTCGCGGTGCCGGCGTACCAGTGGGCCTGGACCCAGTTCGACGTCGACGCGGGCCACTACCGCCGCTACACCCGCAAGCGGCTGACCGCTGCGGTGGCCGCCACCGGGCTGACGGTGGAGCGGAGCACCTACATGTTCGCCGGGACGCTGCCGATGTTCAGCGCGGAGCGGGTGCTCCGCAAGCTGCGGAAGGCGTCCGCCGAGCCGGACACCAGCCTGCCCGAGGTGGCGCCGGCGGTGGAGAAGGTCCTGATGGGCCTGTGCCGCTGGGACCAGCGGGTGCTGCGGCGGCGCGACCTGCCCTTCGGCTCCTCGGTCGTGCTGGTCGCGACGAAACCCTCCTGAGGACCCTCCTCAGGAGCCGGCGCGGTCAGCGCAGCTCGAAGACCGTGTAGACGCCGGAGCGGAAGCGCCGGGTGGCGTGCTCCTTCAGCCCGTCGATGTCGACGGGGAAGCGGCGGTCGACCAGCAGCCAGCTGACGCCGTACTTGTCCCGCAGCGCGCCGAGCGTCTCCGGTCCGGGGTGGAGGAACGCGGCGTCGTTCAGCGCGAGCCGCTTCGGGTCCCAGAACGGACCGGTGGTGGTGTTCTCGTCGGCCGGCGCCGGCAGGCCGACGCTCGAGCGGGAGACGTAGGACCAGCCCTCGACGAGGAACTGGCGCTCGCCGTACCCGGCCATCCAGAACGCGCGCGGGACGCAGGTCGGCGTGTTCACCCACTGGCAGTGGGCGTTGGTCGCCACGACCGTGTCGACCGCGGTGTGGTCGCGGAGCCAGCGAGCCGCCTGGATGCCGCCGCGGCCGATGAGGGTGGAGCCCTTCCCGAGGTCCTCGGTGCCGCGGACGTCGGTGACCACGTCGGGCAGGGTCCGCACCGTCGGGGCGAGACCGGCGCCGGCCAGGGTGAGCACGAGCACCGGAAGGACCAGGGCCGAGACCGGCGTCGCGCCGAGGCGGGACCGCCAGCCGCGGAGCACCCCCCAGGCGACCAGCCCGCAGAGGGCCAGCGTGACCAGCATCGGGACCACGAACCAGCGCAGGACGAACACCCCCGCCGAGGACGAGTCGTCGAGCTCCGGTGCCAGCGAGGTCAGGTCCAGCCCGATCACCACCAGGGTCACCACGCAGCCCGCGACGAAGGCGGTCGCCCCGACGCGGAGCACGAGCCGGCCCGGCAGGTCGTGCACCAGGTGGTGCAGGCCGAGCACGCCGCCGAGCAGGATCGGCAGGAAGACGACGTAGACGAAGTAGTACTCCGAGCTGGAGCTCTGGTGGAAGGTCAGCCCGGCGCCGAGCCCGGCCAGGCAGGTGACCACCAGGAAGACGTGGTCGGCACGGCGCCAGCCGGCGCGGGCGAGCAGGGCCAGGGTGCCGGCGCCGGTGGACAGGTAGCCGAGGAACGAGAGCGCGGCGATCGCCGCGGCCCAGCGGGGCAGGTCCCCGTGCTGGCTCGTGAAGGCGAACGGGTCGACCGCGAGGCCGTGGTTGCCCGGACCGAAGAAGAAGGTCTTGCCCCCGTAGAAGGTGATCAGCGCCAGCGCCGCGAGGCCCGTCGCGACCTTGTCGACGCGCCGCTGCAGGCAGGAGGTGAGGACCGCGGCGGCGACGAGACCGGCGAGCAGCGTCGGCAGGGACGTCGACTTCGCCCCGATCATCGCGACCATGCTCAGCCCGGCCAGGACCCAGACCGGCCAGTCCCGCAGGCGACCGCGGAGGATCTCCAGGCACAGCAGGAGACCGAGCAGGAGGGCCGCGTTCACGAACCCGGCACTCGGCGAGGCGATCAGGCGGCTGGCCAGGAGGCGCTCCCCACCGCCGTTGCTCCAGCCCGAGAAGTCGATCGGTGCGATCAGGATCGCGCCGGCCGCCACCAGGCCGGTCCACCGGGCGCCGGTGAGCCGGACGGCCACGTGGGCGAGGCCGAGCACGACGAACAGGAAGAGCGCCGGCAGGGTCATCGTCCGCAGGAGCACGATCGGCTCCACGCCGCTCACCCAGGACGCCGCCGCGACGTGCAGGTGGCTCAGCCAGTGGTAGTCCAGCGGGGTGTCGGCGACGTACGTCACCCGCTGGGGGAAGAAGTGCTTCAGGCCGGTGGCGAGGCTCAGGTGGAACGGTTCGTCCACGTACGCGCGCCGCAGCGACTCGTCGGTCTGCGGCGCCGGCCACCAGGTATGACGGGCGAACCAGATCACCGTCGGCGCCATCAGGGCGGCGACGCCCCAGGACCACCACGCCGGCATCGGCATCCTCGTCGGCCGCCACAACCTGCGTCCGCCCGCGCTGGTCAGCGTGACCAGCAGCATGACCAGCGGCCAGGCCAGGTACAGGCGCGGCGCGCCGACGGCCAGGCAGGCGAGGTACACCGGGAACTCGACGACGTACCCGACCAGTGCGCCGACAGCCAGGTCCTCCGCCAGCGGACGCGGCCCGAGGCGCCGGCCCACGAAGCGCCAGATCAGGGTCCCCGGGAGCACCAGCCACCCGACGAGGTAGGCCCCGAACAGCGCGATGTCGCGGAACGCGACCTCGGCGGCGACGTTCAGCAGGACGGCGGTCAGGCCGACGACCACCGCGGCCGGGACCCAGCCCGACCGCAGCAGCGTCTTCAGGGGCGAGCGGTCGCTCACGCGGCCTCCTGGTGGCGGTGGAAGGAGAAGAACAGGTGGCCGAAGTAGGTCCCGACCACGATCACGCCGAGCGCGATCACCTGAGCCAGCACGACCGGCGCCCCCACCACCTCGACCAGCAGGGTGAGCAGGACCGCGTTGGTCCCGAGCGCGGTGAGCTGCACCAGGACGAAGCGGGCCAGGTCCTTCGCGACCTGGCCCTCGACCCGGAAGACGAACAGCCGCTGCGTGGTGAACGCCACCACGATGCCGACCGCGTACGACGCCAGCAGGACCACCAGGTAGGGAACCTGATCGCCGAGCAGCGCGTGGAAGGCCACGAAGAGGAACAGCCCGAACACGGTGTTGAACCCCCCGACCACGAGGAACCGGAACTCGCGCGAACCGACCAGTGCGCGAAGTCGTCGGAGTGCCGAACCGTCGGTGTCGGCGGCGGGTTCGGGCATGGGGTTTCTCAGTCCTGGTGGGTCGGGGAGCAGCCGTGCGCAGGGCGCGGAGCGACCGCCCGGAATCCGGATCCGGGCGAACGGCTCTGAGACTATAGTCCGCGTCGTGACCTCCTCCCCGCCGGCGCCCAGCGCGTCCGAGCCCAGCGCGCCGGAGCACCTGATCTCGGTCGTGATCCCGGTCTACGAGGGGGAGGGGTGCCTCGCGGCGACCGTCGAGGACCTGGTCGCGCACACCGCGGTGACGACCACGGAGGGCGGGCTGCGCTACCGGGTCGGCGAGGTGCTGCTGGTCCACGACGGCGGTAGCGACGACTCGCCGCGGGTGATCCGCGAGCTCGCGGCCCGCCACGACTTCATCCGTCCCGTCTGGCTGAGCCGGAACTTCGGCCAGCACGCCGCGACCCTGGCCGGGATGGCGTCGGCCGGCGGCGAGTGGATCGTGACGATGGACGAGGACGGCCAGCACGACCCGGCGTTCCTCGGAGCGCTGCTGGACACCGCGGTCACCGAGGGCGCGCGGGTGGTCTACGGCCGCGACGCGCACCCGCCGCGCTCGGTCGGCCGGATGTCCGGTGTCGTGGCTCGTCGGGCCGTCAATGCGCTCAGCGGCGGTCCGGACGCCTCCCTGTTCGGCAGCTACCGGCTCGTCCTGGGCGAGGTCGGCCGCGGGGTCGCCGCGTACGCCGGCTCGGGGGTGTACCTCGACATCGCGCTCGGCTGGGTGGTCGGCAGTGCGGCCTCCACGCCGGTGACGATGCGGGCGGACCGGGACCACCGCTGGGGCTACTCGCTGCGCCGCTCGGTCACCGACTTCCTGCGGATGGTGCTCACCGGCGGGACCCGCGGCCTGCGCATCGTCAGCCTGCTCGGGCTCATCCTGGCCGCGCTCGGCCTGCTCGCCGCGGTCGGCCTCGTCGTCCGCCAGCTGGTCGACGAGGCGCCGGTGCAGGGCTGGACCTCGCTCGCGGTGGTCATCCTGATCAGCTCCGGCGCGATCATCCTCACCCTCGGGGTGATCGCCGAGTACATCGGCGTGACCGTGAACATGGCGCTCGGCAAGCCGCTCTACGTCGCCACCCAGGACCCGGCGGAGGGACCACTCGGTCGTGACGCCGCCCGGTGAGCCCCTCGGGGGCCGCCGCGCGCCGACCTGGGTCGTCGGAGCGCGCGGCCTGCTCGGCAACGCCGTGCGGCAGGCCGTCACCGCGGCCGGGGACGAGGTCCGGCCGGCGTCCGTTCCCTGGTCGGACCCGGAGGCGGCGGTCGAGGCGCTGCTGAGCCAGGCCGACGCCCTGCCGGACGACGGTTGGCGGCTGGCGTGGTGCGCCGGGTCCGGCGTGGTCGCCAGTACCCCGGACCAGTTCGAGCAGGAGCTGGCCGTGCTGGCCGCCTTCCTGGAGCGCTGGCAGCCCCGTGCCGAACCGGCTCGCCGGGCGGTCTTCATGGCCTCGTCGGCGGGCGGGGTGTACGCCGGGTCCAGCGGTCCGCCGTTCACCGAGAGCACCGAGCCGGTCCCGATCTCGCCGTACGGGCACGCGAAGCTGCGTGCCGAGGCGCTGTTCCGGGCGTTCGCCGAGCGGACCGGGACCCCGCTGCTGGTCGGCCGGATCGCGAACCTGTACGGCCCCGGGCAGGACCTGGGCAAGGGGCAGGGCCTGATCTCGCTGCTCTGCGAGGCGCACCTGCGGCGCCGCCCGCTCTCGGTGTACGTGCCTCTCGACACGATGCGCGACTACCTCTACGTGACCGACGCCGCGGCCACGGTCGTCGCCTGCCTCGACCGGCTCGGCGAGACCGGCGGGACGCACGTCCGGATCCTCGCCAGCGGCCGCTCGGTGACGGTCGGGCAGATCCTGGGCGAGCTCCGCCGGGTCTCGCGACGTCGACCCCCGATGATCCTCGGCAGCTCGCCCGTGGCACGCTTCCAGGTACCCGACCTGCGGCTCCGGCCGGAGGTGTGGCCTAGCCTGGACCGGCACGCGTCGACGCCGTTGGCTGTCGGGATCGCGTCATGCTTGGCCGCCGTGGAGGCTAGTCTGCGATCTCCTCTGGAACACAGCACCTGATAGAAGGCAGTGAATGAAGCTCTTGGTCACCGGTGGCGCCGGTTTCATCGGCAGTCACTACGTCCGCACGTTGCTCACCGGGGCCTGGGGTCTCGAGGAGCCGACCGAGGTCGTCATGCTCGACGCCTTCACCTACGCGGGCAACCGGGAGAACCTCACCCCCGTCGCCGACGACCCGCGCCTGCGCGTCGTCGAGGGCGACATCCTCGACCGGGAGCTCGTCGACAAGCTGATGGGCGAGGTCGACGCGGTCGTGCACTTCGCCGCGGAGAGCCACGTGGATCGTTCGATCCTCGGCGCCCGCGACTTCGTGATGACCAACGTGGTCGGCACCCAGACGCTGCTCGACGCGGCGCTGACCGTCGGCGTCGACAAGTTCGTGCACGTCTCGACCGACGAGGTCTACGGCTCGATCGAGGAGGGCAGCTGGGACGAGCAGGAGCCGCTGCTCCCGAACTCGCCGTACTCGGCGTCCAAGGCCTCCAGCGACCTGCTGGCGCGTGCCTACCACCGCACCCACGGCGTCCCCGTCTGCATCACCCGCTGCTCGAACAACTACGGGCCGTACCAGTTCCCCGAGAAGGTCATCCCGCTGTTCGTGACCAACCTGATCGACGGCAAGAACGTGCCCCTGTACGGCGAGGGCACGAACGTGCGCGACTGGCTGCACGTCGACGACCACTGCCGCGGCATCCACCTGGTCCTGACGAAGGGCCGGATCGGCGAGACCTACAACATCGGCGGCGGGACCGAGCTGACCAACAAGGAGCTCACCGGGCTCCTCCTCGAGGCCACCGGCGCCGGCTGGGACCGGGTCGACCGGGTCCAGGACCGGCTCGGCCACGACCTGCGCTACTCGGTGGACATCTCCAAGATCAACGCGGAGCTGGGCTACAGCCCGCAGGTCCCGTTCGAGCAGGGCCTGGCCGACACCGTCGCGTGGTACCGGGACAACCGCGACTGGTGGGAACCGCTCAAGGCTCGCGCGGCCCTGGGGCACTGAGCACGCGATGTCGAGGCGCCTGCAGAGGCTGACCGGGGAGGTCATCCGTTTCTCGGCGGTGAACATCGTCGCCACCGGCGTCTCGCTCGTCCTGTTCAACGCCCTCGTCCACGGCGTCAAGGGCTGGTTCGGCGGCCCGATGCACGGGCACCCGCTCACCGGTTACCTGCTGGCCAACTCGGTCGGCATGCTGGTCAGCTTCTACGGCAGCCGCTACTACGCGTTCCGGCACCGGCACGCCGCCGGCCCCGGTGGCGGGCTGGTGGCGTACGTGATCGTGAACTTCGCCTCGTTCACGATCCCGATCAGCATCCTGTGGGTCAGCCGGAACGTGTTCGGCTGGGACACCATCTACGCCGACAACATCGCCGGCAACGTGATCGGCGCGGTCCTCGGCATGCTGTTCCGGTTCTGGGCCTTCCGGAAGTTCGTCTTCACCGGCCAGCAGGTCCTGCCGGTGGCCGCGACCGTCGAGAACCCGCCGGAGCACAAGTCCGGCTCGCTGCAGCCCGCCGAGGACGTGCCCTCCGGCGAGCTCTGAGCCCGGCCGGGTCGGCTCAGCGGTAGTCGTCCGACTCCAGCAGCCGGAGCAGGTACTTGCCGTAGCCGGACTTCTCCAGGCGCTGGCCGCGCTCGCGCAGCTCGTCGTCGGAGAGGAAACCCTGCCGCCAGGCGACCTCCTCGGGGGCGCCGATCTTGAGGCCCTGGCGGTTCTCGATGGTGCGGATGAAGTTGCCCGCGTCGTTGAGGTCGTCGAACGTGCCGGTGTCGAGCCAGGCGGTGCCGCGCTCGAGGATCTGCACGTGCAGCCGGCCCTGGTCGAGGTAGGTGCGGTTGACGTCGGTGATCTCGTACTCGCCCCGCGCCGACGGCTTCAGGTGCTTCGCGATGTCCACCACGGTGTTGTCGTAGAAGTACAGGCCGGGCACGGCGTAGTGGCTGCGCGGCTTCTCCGGCTTCTCCTCCAGGGAGATCGCCTTGCGGTTCTCGTCGAACTCGACGACGCCGTACGCCGACGGCTCGGCCACCCAGTAGGCGAAGACGGTGGCGCCGTCGACGTCCTGGATCTCCTTGAAGTTCCGGCCGAACGACGGGCCGTGGAAGAGGTTGTCGCCGAGCGCGAGGGCGACCGAGTCGGACCCGATGAACTCCTCGCCGATGGTGAACGCCTGGGCCAGGCCCTCGGGCTTCGGCTGCTGCGCGTAGGTCAGGTTGATGCCGAAGGCGCTGCCGTCGCCGAGCAGCTCCTGGAAGCGGCCGGTGTCGGTCGGGGTGGTGATGACGAGGATGTCCCGGATGCCGGCCATCATCAGCGTCGACAGCGGGTAGTAGATCATCGGCTTGTCGTAGACCGGGACCAGCTGCTTGCTGGTGACGAGGGTGATCGGGTGAAGTCGGGAGCCGGTCCCTCCGGCCAGGATGATTCCGCGCATGGGCCGTATCTTGCCGTGTCCGCGAGCAGGTTTTCGCAGGACCCCGGGATTCAGGACCAGAACTCGTGCCAGACGAAGCCGAGCTCGTCGAACATCAGCCGCAGCAGCGGCACCGAGATGCCCACCACGTTGTGCGGGTCGCCCGTGATCCCACTCACGAACGCGGCGCCGCGGCCGTCCAGCGTGAACGCGCCGGCCACCCGCAACGGCTCCCCGGTGGCGACGTAGGCCTCGATCTCCTCGTCGCTGACGGCCGCGAAGCGGACCTGGGTGGCCGCGGAGCGGCCCAGCCAGACCTCGCGGTGGGTGTCGATCACGCAGTGCCCCGTGTGCAGCACGCCGGCCTTGCCGCGCATCCGCTGCCAGCGGGCGACCGCGTCGGCCTCGTCGCGCGGCTTGCCGAAGATCTCGCCCTCGAACTCCAGCACCGAGTCGCAGCCGATGACGAGCGCGCGCGGCTGGTCGGCCGCGACCGCGACGGCCTTGAGCTCGGCGAGCTTGAGGGCCAGCGACGCGGCGTCCGCGGCCTCGACGGCGTCCTCGTCGACCCCGCTGACGACGACCTCCGGCTCGATCCCGGCGGCGCGCAGGGTCGCCAGCCGGGCAGGGCTCGCCGAGGCGAGGATCAGGCGGGCAGGAGGAGCCATGGCGGGCACCCCTGAGTTCTAGCGGGGCAGCCCGCTGGAGCGCCAGCCGCCACGCCCGTGCGGGTGCGCGGGACGCATCCGGGCGGCGTTCGCGGCCCACGCGGGCACCGGCTTCCTCGCGGCCGGCGCCGCGCCGCCCAGCGCGGAGAAGACGGCCACGATCGCCGCGATCTCCTCGGGCGTCGCGTCCGGGTTCACGACGCGGAGGACCGGCGCCTGCGACTCGGTGCCGGTCACAGCGGGATGTTCCCGTGCTTCTTCGGCGGCAGCGTCTCGCGCTTGGTGGCGAGCAGGCGCAGCGCCTTGACGACCTCGGCGCGGGTCTCGTGCGGGGCGATGACGGCGTCGATGTAGCCGCGCTCCGCCGCGACGTACGGGTTGGCGAGGGTGTCCTCGTACTCCTGGATCAGCTCGGCGCGCTTCGCCTCGACGTCACCGCCGGCGGCCTCGACCTTGGCCAGCGTCTTGCGGTGCACGATGTTGGCCGCGCCCTGCGCGCCCATGACCGCGATCTGGCCGGTCGGCCAGGACAGGTTGATGTCCGCGCCGAGGTGCTTGGACCCCATCACGTCGTACGCGCCGCCGTAGGCCTTGCGGGTGATGATCGTGACCAGCGGGACGGTCGCCTCGGCGTAGGCGTAGATCAGCTTGGCGCCGCGGCGGATGATGCCGTTCCACTCCTGGTCGGTGCCCGGCAGGAATCCCGGCACGTCGACGAAGGTGAGCACCGGGATGTTGAACGCGTCGCAGGTCCGCACGAAGCGGGCGGCCTTCTCGGAGGCGTCGATGTCCAGGGTGCCGGCGAACTGCATCGGCTGGTTCGCGACCACGCCGACCGACTTCCCCTCGACCCGGCCGTAGCCGACGATGATGTTCGGCGCGAACAGCGGCATGACCTCGAGGAACTCGCCGTCGTCGACGACGGACTCGATCACGGTGTGCATGTCGTACGGCTGGTTCGGCGAGTCCGGGATCAGGGTGTCCAGCGCCAGGTCGGTGTCGTTGACGGTGAGGTCGGCGACCTCGTCGAACGACGGCACCTCGTCCATGTTGTTCTGCGGCAGGTAGGAGAGCAGCGCCTTGGTGTACTCCAGCGCGTCGTCCTCGTCGGCACCCATGTAGTGGGCGTTGCCGGACTTGGTGTTGTGCGCCCGGGCGCCACCGAGGTCCTCCATCGTGACGTCCTCGCCGGTGACGGTCTTGATGACGTCCGGTCCGGTGATGAACATCGCCGAGGTCTGGTCGACCATGATCGTGAAGTCGGTGACCGCGGGGGAGTAGACGTGGCCGCCGGCGCAGTTGCCCATGATCAGGCTGATCTGCGGGATGACGCCCGAGGCGTGCACGTTGCGGCGGAAGATCTCGCCGTACAGGCCGAGCGAGACGACGCCCTCCTGGATGCGGGCTCCGGCGCCCTCGTTGATGCCGATGATCGGGCAGCCGGTCTTCATGGCCAGGTCCATCACCTTGGTGATCTTCTCGCCGTAGACCTCGCCGAGGGAGCCGCCGAAGACCGTGAAGTCCTGCGAGAAGACGCAGACCTGGCGGCCGTCGACAGTGCCGTAGCCGGTGATGACGCCGTCGCCGTACGGCCGGTTCTTCTCCAGGCCGAACGCGACCGACCGGTGCCGGGCGAGCTCGTCGAGCTCGACGAAGGAGCCCTCGTCGAAGAGCGCCTCGATGCGCTCGCGGGCGGTCTTCTTGCCCTTCGCGTGCTGCTTCTCGATGGCCTTCGCGGAACCCGCGTGAACGGCCTCGTCGATGCGACGCTCCAGGTCGGCGAGCTTGCCCGCCGTGGTGTGCACGTCGATGTCGGTCGGCAGGTCGGTGCCCTCGCCGGGGTGTGCGCTCACGCTTGTCGACTCCTTCTCAGGGGTGGAACAGAGGTGGATCCTGGGCCAATCTAGTGGGTATGCCGACTCCCCAGACCGCGTGGTCACCCCTCGAACCCCAGGCCCTCTCGACCGTGGCCGGACCGGCGTGGTCGGTCACCCTGCTGGAGAACGCGACCTCCACGAACGCGGTCGCCGCCGAGAACCCGGTCGCCGGGACGATCGTGGTCGCCGACCACCAGACCGCCGGCCGCGGCCGCCTGGACCGCAGCTGGGAGACGCCACCGGGAACCGCGCTCACGTTCTCCGCGGTCGTCGACCCCCGCCTCGACGACGCCGACTGGCCGCTGCTCCCGCTCGCGGTGGCGCTCGCCGTCGCCGAAGGGGTACGCCGCGCGACCGGGGTCGACGTCGCCCTGAAGTGGCCCAACGACCTGCTCCTCGACGACCTCAAGGTCGCCGGGATCCTGCTCGAACGGGTGCAGCCGGCCGGGGGCAGGCCGCTCGCGGTCGTCGGGATCGGGATCAACGTCGGGATGGCCGCGCACGAGCTGCCGGTCCCGACGGCCACCTCGCTCGCGCTGGCCGGGGCCGACGTCGACCGGACCGCCGTCTTCGGCGCGGTGGCCCAGGCGCTGGGGGCCGAGCTGGCCGAGCTCAGCGCCGGTCCCGCGGCGGTCCTGGACCGCTACCGGGCCGCCTGCAGCACCGTCGGCCGGACCGTGCGGGTCGACCTCCCGGACGGCACCTCGTTCACCGGGGCGGCCGAGGCGGTCGACGACCGCGGCCGGCTGGTCGTCGACGGCCGTGTCGTCGGCGCCGGCGACGTGGTCCACGTCCGGGTCACCGACGGCGCCCCGTGAGCCCGGCGCCGTGACATGATCGCCCCGTGGCGATCAATCCGAAGTACCTGAACCCCGGCGAGCAGGTCGTCTGGTCCACCCGCACCCACGTCAAGGCGCTCGTGATGCCGGTGCTGGTCCTGCTCGTCACCGTCGGGTTCGCCGGCTACCTGTCCAGCCTCCCGGACGACAACAAGCCCACCTGGTTCGGGATCATCTGGGGCGTCACGATCCTGGTGAACATCATCTGGGGCCTGATCCCGTTCCTGAACTGGTTCGGCTCGACGTACACGGTCACCGACCGGCGGCTCACCACCCACAAGGGCGTGCTGACCCGCTCGGGCCACGACATCCCGCTGACCCGGATCAGCGACGTGTCGTACCAGAAGGGCGTCCTGGACCGGATCCTCGGCTGCGGCACGCTGATCGTCTCCGACGCCAGCGAGCAGGGCCGGGTCGAGCTTCCGGACGTGCCGAACGTGGAGAAGCGTCAGCTCGCCCTCTCCGACCTGCTCTTCCACGGCTCCAAGGCCGATGACGGGAGCTGAACCCGGGCCTGACTCCCGGACGTCCGTCCCCGGGGACCCGAGCGTCGCGGACCTGAAGTACGCCATCCTCGGCGACGTCCCGACGCTGCGCGGCGCCGAGGTCGCGGCCGCCACCGGGGTCCCGCTCGAGGACGCCCGCCGGCTCTGGCGTGCGCTCGGCTTCCCCGACACCGTCAACGAGGCCGCCTTCACCACGACCGACCGGGACGCGCTCGCCCGGGTGGCCGAGGCCGCCACGGACGCCCAGATCGGCATCGACACGATGGTCCGGGTGGTGCGGGCCGTCGGGCACACGATGTCCCGGCTCGCCGACTGGGAGGTCGCCACCCTCTCCGACGCGGTCGACGACTTCGCCTCCGCGACCGCGGCCAGCCCGGACGCGCTGCGCACCGGCTTCGGCCTGGTGGAGAAGCTCGGCCCGCACTTCGACGCACTGCTCGTCTACGCCTGGCGCCGGCACCTCGCCGCCGCCGTCGAGCGGGTCGAGATCCTCGGCTCCGGCGAGGAGGACACCCACGTCGCGCAGGCGACCGTCGGCTTCGCCGACCTGGTCCAGTTCAGCGCGCTGTCCAACGAGCTCGCCGAGAACGAGATCGGCGACCTCGTGGAGGTCTTCGAGTCGCGCTGCTCCGACGTCATCGCCGACCACCACGGGCGGGTCATCAAGACCCTCGGCGACTCGGTGCTCTTCCTCGAGTCCGACCCGGTCCAGGCGATCGACATCGCCCTCGACATCATCGCGGTGATCGGCCGCGACGAACGGCTCCCGGACGTCCGGCTCGGCCTGGCCACCGGCCCGGTCGTGCTCCGGATGGGGGACGTCTACGGCCCGCCGGTCAACCTCGCCGCCCGCTTCACCGCCGTCGCCCGTCGCAACCGGGTGATCATCGACGAGCGCACCGCCGAGCTGCTCCCGCCCGAGGACTTCGAGACCCGCCCGCTGCCGGCCCGCCCGATCCGCGGGTTCGGCGACCTGGAGCCGGTGACGGTGCGCCGGACCCGCCCGAGGCACTGAGGCCCGTCGCTGGGCCCGTCAGAGGATCCCGGCCTCCACGGCGGGCTCCCGGTACGCCGCCGCCAGCGACGCCGCGGTCTCGTGGGCGTTCAGGCCGGACGGGTTCGGCACGACCCAGAGAGTGGCGCCGGCGAACGGCTCGGGCTGGCGGCCGGGCTTGGCGCCCCGGAACCCGAACGCGCTCCGGTACGCCGTGATCCCCGCGATCGCGACGACCGCCGGACGGTGCTCCGCCACGAACGCGCGCAGGTTCTCCCCGCCCTCGCGCAGCTCCGCGGCGGAGAGCTCGTCGGCCCGGGCGGTGGCGCGCCGGACCAGGTTGGTGAGACCGAGGCCGCGGCCGGTGAAGTGCTCCCGGTCCTCCGCGGTCATCCCGGCGGAGGGGCTGATCGGGCGGGTGATGATCCCGGCGGCGAGCAGCGCCGGGTAGAACCGGTTCGCCGGGTGCGCGAAGTGGGTCTGCACGGCCGCGGTCCACAGGCCCGGGTTGATCCCGACGAAGAGCAGGCGCAGGTCGTCGCCGTACAGGTCGGGGACCTCGGTGTCGCGGAAGGAGTCGAGCTGCTCCCGGGTGAAGCGCTGCATCCGCAGAGGATAGGGTTTCCCGCGTGTCAACCGACGAGCTCGCACCCAGGGTCGCCGTGATCGGGGGCGGTCAGCTCGCCCGGATGATGGCCGAGCCGGCCGCCGCGATGGGGCTCCCGCTGCGGCTCCTCGCCGAGGCCGAGGGCGTCTCGGCCGCCCAGGTCATCGTCGACCACGAGGTCGGCGACTACACCGACCTCGCCGCCCTGCGCCGGATCACCGACGGCTGCACCGCCGTCACCTTCGACCACGAGCACGTCCCGACCGAGCACCTGCGCGCGCTGGAGGCCGACGGCCTCGCGGTGCACCCGGGGCCCGCCGCGCTGGTCAACGCCCAGGACAAGGGCGTGATGCGCGAGTCGCTCGCCGCCCTCGGCGTGCCGTGCCCGCAGAACGCGATCGTCGCGGACGTCGCCGAGGTGGAGAAGTTCGGGCTGCCGTGCGTGCTCAAGACCACCCGCGGCGGGTACGACGGCAAGGGCGTCTGGTTCGTGAAGACCGCCGAGGACTGCGCGGACGCGTTCGCGACCGCCGAGCGGACCGGCGTACGGATCCTTGCCGAGGAGCTGGTCGACTTCCGCCGCGAGCTGTCCGCGCTGGTCGCGCGCTCGCCGTCCGGCCAGGTGGCCGCGTGGCCGGTGGTGGCCTCCGAGCAGCGCGACGGCATCTGCCGCGAGGTGATCGCCCCGGCGCCGGACCTCGATCCCGAGCTCGCGGTGCAGGCGCAGCAGATCGCGATGCGGGTGGCCGGCGAGCTCGGCGTGACCGGCGTGCTCGCGGTCGAGCTCTTCGAGACCAACGACGGCCGGGTGCTCGTCAACGAGCTCGCGATGCGGCCGCACAACACCGGGCACTGGACCCAGGACGGGTCGGTGACCTCGCAGTTCGAGAACCACCTCCGCGCGGTCCTCGACCTCCCGCTCGGGGCGCCGGACGCCCGCGAGAACTGGACCGTGATGGTCAACATCCTCGGTGGCGAGCAGCAGACCGGCCGGCTGTACGACGGCTACCCGCACGCGCTCGCCCGGGACCCGCGCCTGCGGGTGCACCTGTACGGCAAGGGCCTGCGCCCGGGCCGCAAGGTCGGCCACGTCAACGCCTACGGCGACGACCTGGCCGACTGCCTGGAACGGGCCCGGCACGCGGCAGCGTGGTTCGCGGGCGAACTCGGTGAGGAGAGCGAATGACGGAGCAGTCCAGGAACGTGCGCGTCGGCATCGTGATGGGGTCGGACTCCGACTGGCCGGTGATGAAGGCCGCCGCCGAGGCGCTGGCCGAGTTCGACGTCGCCTTCGAGGCCGACGTCGTCTCCGCGCACCGGATGCCCGAGGAGATGATCGGCTACGGCAAGGAGGCCGCCGGTCGCGGTCTCGAGGTGATCATCGCCGGCGCCGGGGGAGCGGCGCACCTGCCCGGGATGCTCGCGTCGGTGACGCCGCTGCCGGTGATCGGCGTGCCGGTGCCGCTGAAGTACCTCGACGGGATGGACTCGCTGCTCTCGATCGTGCAGATGCCGGCCGGGGTCCCGGTCGCGGCGGTCGCGGTCGGCAACGCCCGCAACGCAGGCCTGCTCGCGGTCCGCATCCTCGCGGCCGGGGACCAGGACCTGCAGCAGAAGATGGTCGAGTTCCAGGAGTCGTTGCGCGACGCGGCCCACGAGAAGGGCAAGGTCGTCCGGGAGCAGTCCGCGGGTCCGCGGAAGCTCGGCTTCTAGGGCGGCGAGAGGTCCTGGGTCCCTTCGTGGTCGCGGAGGAACGCATAGCCGTGCGGTGATCGCCAGAGGTAGACGCCCGGCTCGATCGCCGAGTACGTCCAGCGGCCGTGGGTCTTCAGGTTGTGGTGGTGCTGGCACAGCGGACCGAGGTTGTCGGTGTGCGTCCGGCCGCCGGCGGCGTACGGCCGGGTGTGGTCCTTCTGGCAGGTGCGCGCCCGGCGGGCGCAGTACGGGAACACGCACGAGCCGTCGCGTAGGTCGACGTGCTCCTTGATCCGGTCCGGGACCTCGTACGAGCCGGTCCCGAGGGGGCGGTGCAGGTCGATCACCGGCTTCACCGTGACGGCCACGTCGGGGTTCCCGCACCAGCGGGCGACCTGCGCCTGGGTGAGCAGGTGCGGCCCGCCGCCGTTCTCGACGAGTGCGGTCGCGTCGGTGGTGTCGGCAGGGAGGTGGACGTAGAGGGTGACCGGACGCCCGGCGGTCGCGGCCTCGCCGCGGGCCAGCCGTCCCAGCGCCATCGCGCGGCGCGCGTCGAGCGACGCCTCGCACCCGGCGAGCCGGAGCGCCTCGGCCTCGCGGTCCAGGGCCTCGTCGAGGTCGAGCGCGTCGGCCAGGTCCAGGGCGCCGTACACCGCGCTGGTCCCGATGAAGGAGACCTGGCGGTGGTCGACGACCACCCGCTGGAAGGTGTCGGCGTCGGCGAGTTCCTGCGCGCGTTCCGGCAGCACCCGGGCGATCGTCTCGTCGATCATCTGCTGGGTCGCTCGCGCGCTGAGCTTGCCCGCGAGCGGCGCGATCCTGGCGTCCAGGTCCGCGGCGGCGTCCGGCGGCAGGACGACGGTCTCGGCGGCGATCCGGCGTCCCTTCCAGGCGGGCAGCCTGCCTGACTGGATCGCCTCGTAGACCTGGGGGAGCCGGTGCGCGAGCTCGAGGGCGTCCGCGAGGTAGCCGCGGCCCCCGGTCGTCGTCGTCCCGATGACGGCGGCGAACTCACCCACGCACCCGTGGGCGATCAGCGGCGCCCCGTCGCCGGCCAGCGTGATCGGGGTGTCGCCCCAGGTCGCGGCCGCGTCCGGGTCGTCGACCTCGTGCAGCCGCGCCCACTCCACAGCGGCGGCCAGCTTCCTTGCCTCGGCCGCGTGCACGTCGACCTGCGCGGCCCGGGCCGCGGCGAGCACCGCGGCAGCCTCCAGACTCCGCACCGGCTTGCGCGGCCGGGGTGGGTTCTGGAGGGAGAAGGTCATGGCAGAACGCTACGGACGACCACCGACAGTCTTGAGCGCGAACGGGACGCGTTCCTATTCCTGACCAAATAAGCCATCGAACCGCTCAGCAGCGCGGGCGCCCGAACGACCCAGCAACGCCACGACCTGTCGCGGTCCGGGTTCGGTGGTCCGGTCCAGGTACACAGTTGAGGCAACCTCCGTTTCGGTTGCTGTCCTGTTCTATACCGCCCGCCTGCGGAACGAGGGCAGCGCTTGTCGGCCGCGCGGGCACGGGTGGACCGTGAGGGTCAGGGCCCCACCTGTCGCGTCTTCTGTGGCAGGTCTGGCTTCTCAACCTTCAACTGCAGCCGAGGATCCTCATGCTCACCCGCCTACTCGCGGCAACGGCGCTGGCTGTCAGCGCGCTCGCCCTGCCCGCGCTCACGATGGCTCCCGCCGCCCAAGCCGCCACCACCTTGCAGACCCCGTGCGACACGCGGTTCCTGGCGGTCCGGCACGAGGCGTCCGCGGACGCCTACGACTTCAATCGTGACGGCCTGGAGTGCCGCTCGGTCACCAACACCGAGGAGGCGGGTGACAACTTCCAGCTCTCCACGGCCCAGGCTCAGGGCTACTTCACCCGGCGCTTCTACTCCTTCGGCCCCGACCCCACCCGCCCGACCTCGATCACCTTCATCAACACCGAGGACCGGACCTTCGGCGGCTTCATGCGCGGGCAGGAGGACGACCCGGACTTCAACAACTGCCGGGAGCTGTGCTTCGAGGATTTCACCTACGACGCGAACGACAACTTCTACTTCGACTCCGGCTCGGGCTCCACCCGCGTGTCCCTGGCCTACTTCGAGCAGCACGCGCTGCACGCGAATTACTTCTACTTCATGGTCGCGCTGGACCCGAACGCGTCGAATGTCTTCTCCTTCCGCGGCAGCGGCACTGCTCCGCCGCCTCCCGGCCCGACGAACCAGCCTCCCGGCCAGCCGTCGCTCCGCCTGGGCACGAAGACCACCTCCAGCATCCAGTCGATCTGGTCCGCGCCGTCCGCCGAGGAGGGCGGCACCCCGACCTCGTACACCTGGGCGTGGCGCTCCTCCTCCGGGGACACCTGGTCCAAGAACTACCCGGCCAACGACACCCGGATCACCTCTCCATTCATGCTCACCGGCCTGGCCCCGAACACCTCCTACAYGGTCACCCTGACCGCGATCAACGCCGCGGGTCAGTCCACCTCGGCCCAGCAGAGCGGCGCCACGCTGCCTACCTCCGGCAACGCGCCGCCGCCCCCGCCGCCCCCGCCGCCTTCTCCGCCCGGCCCGCCGGCCCCGCCACCCCCGCCGCTGCCCACGGTGAGCCAGGTGCCGTCCAGGCCGCGTGTCGTCAGCGCACGCCGGGCTGGCACGCACAAGGCGCGGATCCGCTGGGCCAGCCCACTGCGCGGGCCGGTGGACCTGTACCAGGTCAGGCGCAAGGGTCGCCTCTACACGGTGGCTGACGCCCGGCGGCGCTCGTTGGTCGTCCGCGGACTGGTCAACGGCAAGCGGTACACGTTCGCGGTCCGGGCGCACAACATCCGCGGCTGGTCGGCGTGGTCGGCCAACGCCAACGTGCGTCCACACAGCTAGGCCCGTCCGGGACGCAGCCCGGGCGGCCTCGACAACGAGTTCTGTCTGGCCTGAAGGGCCGGGCGTCTACCGCTTGCCCCACTCGATGAGCGGGCAGGTGTCCATCACCATCGGGACGCCGGCGGCGAGGGTGCGCTCGAAGGCGGTCTCGTCGATGACGCCGAGCTGGAACCAGACGCCGCGGGCGCCGATCGCGACCGCATCGTCGGCGTACGGCCCGGCGCTCTCGGAGCGGCGGAAGACGTCGACGACGTCGACCGGGAACGGGACGTCGGCCAGGGAGGCGTAGCCCTGCTCGCCGAGGACGGTGGGGGCCGAGGGGTGGATCGGGACGATCCGCTTGCCGGCCTGCTGGAGCGCGCTCGCGATCCGGTACGCCGTCCGCCCGGGGTCCCCGGAGAGGCCCACGATCGCCCAGGTCTCCAGCTCGTCGAGCATCAGGTCGACGTACTTCTGCTCCTGCCAGTTCTCGCTCACGCAGGGTGAACACCCGTGCCCGGACAGGTGTTCCGCGCCCGAGACCAAGGTCACCTCCCAGCACGGTTAGTGACCGTTCACCCGAGCCTAGAATCGAGGACATGTCTGACTTCCCGATGTACGGCCTGTCCGAGGAGCACCGCGAGATCCGCAAGGTGGTGCGCGAGATCGCCGAGGCGAAGATCGCTCCGTTCGCGGCGGCCGTCGACGAGGAGGCGCGCTACCCGGCCGAGGCGGCGCAGGCGCTCCTGGAGACCGACTTCCACGCTCCGCACGTGCCCGAGCAGTACGGCGGCGCCGGCGCCGACGCGCTGGCCACCGTGCTGGTCATCGAGGAGATCGCCCGGGTCTGCGTGTCGTCGTCCCTGATCCCCGCGGTGAACAAGCTCGGCTCGCTGCCGGTGCAGATCTCGGGCTCGGAGGAGCTGAAGGCGAAGTATCTGACCAAGCTGGCGAAGGGCGAGGGCGGCTTCTCCTACGCGCTGTCCGAGCCGGACGCCGGGTCGGACGCGGGCGGCATGACCACCCGGGCGGTCCGCGAGGGTGACGAGTACGTCCTCAACGGCGTGAAGCGCTGGATCACCAACGCCGGTGAGTCGGAGTACTACACGGTGATGGCGGTGACGAACCCCGAGTCCCGCACCCGCGGCATCTCCGCGTTCGTGGTCGAGAAGTCCGACGCGGGCGTCTCCTTCGGTGCGCCGGAGAAGAAGCTCGGCATCAAGGGCTCCCCGACCAAGGAGGTCTACCTCGACAACGTCCGGATCCCGGCCGACCGGATCATCGGCGCCGAGGGCACCGGCTTCGAGACCGCGATGCGGACCCTGGACCACACCCGGGTCACCATCGCCGCGCAGGCCGTCGGCGTCGCCCAGGGCGCGCTCGACTACGCGCTGGAGTACGCGATGGAGCGGCAGCAGTTCGGCAAGCCGATCGCGGACTTCCAGGGCCTGCAGTTCCTGCTCGCCGACATGGGCATGAAGGTCGAGGCCGCCCGCCAGATGACGTACGCCGCCGCCGGCCGCTCCGAGCGCGGCGACACCGACCTGACCTTCTTCGGCGCCGCGGCCAAGTGCTTCGCCTCCGACGTGGCGATGGAGGTCACCACGAACGCCGTCCAGGTCCTCGGCGGCTACGGCTACACCCGCGACTACCCGGTCGAGCGGATGATGCGCGACGCGAAGATCACCCAGATCTACGAAGGCACCAACCAGGTCCAGCGGATCGTGATGGCCCGGCAGCTGCTCGCCGGGGTCCAGTCCGAGCTCTGAGCACCGGGCGCGCCCGCCCGCTCCCACCCCGCACCCAACCCCTCCGGGGGTGATGCCGTGCCACCCGCTGCGCCCTGAGACTGCGAGGGCCGACGAGTGCGAGGAGGAGCAGATGAGTGCGACCGAGGGATCCGGGGCCCACGCGGGCGAGCCGGCCACGATGACAGCCGAGCAGAAGGCCGCCTACGACCGGGAGGTCTACGAGTACTCGGGGAAGGCGGCCGTCGCCGACCTCACCACGACGTTCGCCGCGATCCTGCTGATCGTGATCGCGGGCCTGGAGATCCTGCAGGGGATCGCGGCCATCGCGAACGACTCGATCTACGTCAAGACCCCGGACTACGTCTTCGAGTTCGACGTCACCGTCTGGGGTTGGATCCACGTGGTCCTCGGCATCGTGGCGGTCTTCGTCGCCGTCGGGATCCTGCGGACGCAGTCCTGGGCGCTGATCGGCGGTGTGGTGATCGCCGTGCTCTCCACGTTCGCGAACTTCGCGTCCATCCCGCACTACCCGTGGTGGTCGCTGACGGTGATCGCGTTCAACGCTCTGCTGATCTGGGCGCTGTGCACCCGGCGCGCCCGGCCGTACTGACGGCACCGACCCGGACAGGGGAGCCGATGCAGCCGGAGCTCGTCCCCGCCACGACGGACCTCGACCTGGTCGAGTACTTCGTCGTCACGGTGGCGAGCCTGTCGGCGACCGCCGCCGTGGCGGACGCGCTGCAGGAGCTCACCACGGCCGGCCAGCTCCGCGTGCTCGACGTGGTCGGGGTGGCGACGGCGGCGGACGGCACCTACGCGCTCACCGAGCCGGAGGTGCTGGCCGGCTTCGCCGCGCTGCGGCCCGCGGCCCCGGACGCGCTGCTCAGCGAGGACGACATCGCGCTCGCCTGCAGCGCGATGCCGCCCGGGACGTCGGCGCTGATCGTGGTCGCGGAGGACCGGTGGGCCGGGTCGCTCGCCGAGGCCGCCCGGGCCGGGGGAGGCCGGCTCGCCGGGGGCGAGCGGATCCCGCGGCACCGGCTGGAGCAGGCCCGCCGCCGCAGTGCGGGCGCCGGCGGTGCGTCGTGAGGCCCCGGCACCAGAACCGGCGGCAGGCGGTCGACCTGCTGCGCCGCCGTCCGGTGCTCTCCGTGCCCGAGCAGGCCGGGGAGCAGGCCGGCCGGGCCCGGACCGACGTGGTCGCCGGCCGGATCGACGGGTTGCGGGAGCTGCTGCGGCTCGTCGACCGCGGGCTGCTCTCCGAGGCCGAGTTCGAGCGGCAGCAGCGGCGGCTGTTCCGGTCCTGAGGAAGGACAGCGACGGGTCAGCGGCGCAGCAGGCCGAGCCGGCGCGCCCGCTCGACGGCGTCCGCCCGGGAGTTGACCCCGAGCTTGCGGTAGATGAGCCGCAGGTGGAACTTGAGGGTGTTCTGCGAGACGAAGAGCTCGGTGGCGATCTCCCGGTGCGTGAGCCGGGTCGGGAGCAGCCGCAGCACCTCGCGCTCGCGGCTGGTCAGGTGCTCCACGGCGCCGTCCTCGGCACCCTCGTCCAGGCCCGGGACGAGCACCCGCCGCAGCCGCTGCATCCACCCGTCCGGGACCCGCCACGCGGCCAGCTCGATGGTCTCCACCAGGCCCGCGCCCCACCAGGCGACCGTCTGCAGCATGCCGTGCTCGGCGGCGGTCTCCACCGCGGCGGTGACCGCCTTGACCGCCCGCTCCCGCTCGCTCGCGGGCAGCACCCGGGCCGCGACCAGGTCAGCGACCACGCGGTGCCGCGGGCAGCGCGGCACGGCCGGTTCCAGCGCCGCCGCGGCGGCCGGGCGGTCGCCGCCCGCCAGGTGCACCCGAGCGGCCTCGACCGGTCCCCAGAACGGGTCCTGGACCCGCTGCGCCCACCGCGTCGCCGCGGTGAGGTCCTCCTGGGCCAGGGCGAGCGAGGTGCCGGTCCGGGCCAGCAGGCTGGCCGCCCCGGCCGCGCCGAACTCGCGCAGCCCGAGCTCCTCGCGGCAGATCGTCTCCGCCGCCCGCAGCGCGACCGCCGCCTCGTCCAGCAGGCCGTCGCCGACGGCCAGCTCGGTCAGCTGGATCCGGGCGACGAAACCCGCGAACGTCATCGGGTACGCCGTCCGCGCGACCAGCCCGTCCAGCTCGGCGCGGGCCTGCTCGCGGTCGCCGATCTCCACCGCGACCAGTGCGTCGGCCAGGCTCAGCTCGGTGCGCAGGGTCTGCATGCCGGCGGCCCGGGCGACCCGGCGCACCCCGGCGGCGGCCCGGAGGGCGTCCAGCGGCTGACCCGCGAGCGCGAGGCCGATCGCGCGCGGCCCCTCGAACGCGGTCCGCCGGTCGGGGTCGGCCGCCGCGCCGAGACGGGCCTCGAGGACCTCGGGGCCGTCGTCGTCCCAGCACTCCGTCAGGGCGAGCCCGTGCGCGACCAGGCTCCAGGCGTGGCCGGCGACCGGGTCGAGCCCGGGCCGGATTCCGGCGCCGGCCACCGTCTCCCGGGCTGCCCGCGCGGCGCCGGCCCAGTCCCCGTCCGCGAACCGCGCGGCCGCGCGGAGAACCGCGAGACGTTCCCGGGTGGCCTGGTCGGCGGCCGCTTCGTCGACCGCCGGAAGTGCCTCGACGAAGCCGGTGCGGTCGACGTGCAGCCGGCACCAGGCGACCCGGACCTGGGCGGCCGGGTCGGTGTGCGCGACCTCGGCGGGGAGCCGGTCCAGCACCCGGGTCACCAGCGCGCCACGGCCGGCGTGCGCGAGCGGTGCCGCCAGGTCCGCCAGGAGCAGCAGCGCGCGCTCGGGGTCCTCGGCGTCGAGCCAGTGCTCCAACGCGGTGGCGCCGTCGCCGACGGACTCGAACCACCGGGCCGCCCGGGCGTGCAGCGTGCGCAGGTCCTGCGCCGAGCGGCGCCGGGACTCGGCGGTGAGCAGGTCCCGGACCAGGCCGTGCACCTCGAACCACCCGCTGGTGTCCAAGCGGGTCACGAAGAGCCCGCGGGACTCGGCCTCCTCCAGCAGGTCCCCGGCGTCGGCCCGCCCGGTCAGCGTCTCCGCCAGGCCGTAGTTGACCCGGTCCACGACCGAGACCGCGAGCAGCAGGTCGATCAGGTCCGGTCGCTCCGCGCGGAGCACCTCGTGCCAGACGTAGTCGTCGACCAGCGCGTGCTCGTGACCGTGCGCGCGGATCGCCAGCGCGGCGAGCTGGAGGGCGGCCGCCCAGCCGTCCGCCCGGAGCGCGACCGGTCCGAGCTCGTCGGCGGCGACACCCGGGCAGAGGCCGGCCAGCAGCGCGACGCCCTCGTCGGTGGTGAACCGGAGCACGTCGAAGCCGACGTCGGCCAGGGTGCCGGTGGCCCGCAGCCGCTCCACCGGCAGCGGCGGGCGGCGGCGGCTCAGCAGCAGCAGGTGCAGCCAGTCCGGCTTGTGCTCGACGAAGGAGCGCAGGGTGGCCTCGGTCGCGGGCTCGCCCTCGACCCGGTGGACGTCGTCGAGGACCAGCACCGCCTCCTCGGCGTCGAGCACCGCGAGGTCGTCGGCGAGGACGCGCAGCGACGGCTCGAGGTCGTCGACGCCGTCCGGCAGGACTCCGGCCCGCTCGCCGATGCCGGGGGCCAGCCGGTCCAGCGCCACCACCAGAGCGGCCCAGAACTGGACGGGGTCACGGTCGGACTCGTCCAGGGAGAGCCAGGCGACCCGGTCGCGGCGTCGTACCCAGTCCGCGGCGAGCGCGGTCTTGCCGGCGCCCGCCGGCGCGACCACGGCGGTGACCGGGTAGGCGCTCAGGTCGTCGAGCAGGTCCAGCAGGCGCTCGCGCGCGACCACGTGGTGCGGCGTGCCGGGCGCGGTGAACTTGGACCGGAAGAACGGTGTGTCCACCCGCCGGCGCTGCGACGTCCCACTTGCGTCCTGTCTCGCTGGCACACGACCCCCTGGCGTTCCGGGGAACGGGTCGACCCCCGGTTCGCGCTCACGCTAACCGGGGGTCGCCGTGCTCCGGGACGCCCGAATCGGGGGATCCCGGGGGCGTCGTCAGCCTGCCAGGATCTTCGCCTTGGCCACCTCGAACTCTGCCTCGCTCAGGGCTCCGGCGTCGCGCAGGCCGATCAGCTTCTCGAGCTGCTCGAGCATGTCCGGGCCGTCGTCGGCCGCCGCGACCGGCGCCGGCGGCGGGGGCGGCGGGGCGGCGTACTGCTGCGCCTGCTGCTGCTGGTACTGCTGCGCCTCGTACTGCTGCTGGTCCTGCTGCGACCAGCGGTCGGCCTGGCGGCGCGAGACGCGGTTCGAGACCGCTGTCGCGGTGCCGGCGACGACCGCCGTACGTGCCATTCCTCGGATCAGACCCATGTCCTGTCTCCTTCTTCTGTCCGGGGCCTCAGGCCTCGGCGGCCTCGAGGGCGTCCAGCGCCTCGATGACGTCGGTGACCGGGATCCGGCCGTGGTCGATGAGCGTGGCGTCGGCCCGGCGCAGCGCCGAGATGAACGGGCCCGCCCAGGTGTTCTCGAAGACCAGCAGCCCGATCGCGTCGCCGGGGTTCACCAGGGCCGCGCCGGCCGCCAGGTCCTCGTGGTCGATGAGGCCCGACTCGATCCCGCTGAACAGCGCCAGGTCCAGCTCGCCGTCGCCGTCGATGTCGGTCAGCGCGACGACCGTGTACTCCCCGTTCTCGCCCACGGTCGCGACCCGGAGGTCGAGGATCCGGATGATCCCGGCGTCGACGAGCTTCACCAGCTCTGCGAACGCCTCGCCCCGCATGTTCGCCCCGGGGAACTCGACCACGATGTACTCGATCGGGCCGACGTCGGGCTCGGCGGTGCTGGTGCTGTCGGTCATGTGTCCTCCCACGTCGTGAGGGTGTCGCCCGGCACGGACGGCGCCGAGGTCCTGCGGCCCGAACTTCGCACGCGCACGGGTGGTTCCTGACCACCCGGGCCCGGGTGGGGTTCGGGTTCTGGCGCCCGGACCGCCACCCCGGCGGGGGTGAGGCGTGACCACCCGGCCGTTCGTGAGGATCGAGCTCGGCCGGGCTGCAGTGCACCCGCCGGGACAGGAGCGAAGTCGATGGCGACGACGGACGTGACCACCGCGGTGGACCCGGTGACCCACGAGGCCGACGAGGTGGCCCGCTCGCTGGGGGTGGATCCGCAGCGCGGGCTGTCCGCCGACGAGGCCCGCGCCCGGCTCGCCGCGCACGGGCCGAACCGCCTCGCCGAGACCGCCGTCGAGTCGCCGGTGCGGGCGTTCCTGCGGCAGTACGAGGACTTCATGCAGGTGATCCTGCTGGCGGCCGCGGTGGTCAACCAGATCGTCACCGGGGAGACCGGGACGACGGTGGTGCTGGCCGGGCTGACCGTCTTCAACGCCGTCATCGGGCTGCGCCAGGAGGCCAAGGCCGAGGAGAGCGTCAAGGCGCTGGCGCAGATGATGCGCACCGTCGCCCGGGTACGCCGCGACGGCCAGGCCCTCGAGGTCGATGCCGGTGACCTGGTCCCCGGGGACGTGGTGCTGGTCGAGGCCGGCAACCGGATCCCCGCCGACGGCCGGGTCCTGCTGGCCGCGACGCTGGAGATCGAGGAGGCCGCGCTGACCGGGGAGAGCCTGCCGGTGGCGAAGTCCGTCGCGCCCGTCCCCGGTGACGAGATCCCGCTCGGCGACCGGACCTGCATGGCGTACATGAACACCTCGGTCACCCGGGGCCGCGGCGAGCTGGTGGTGACCTCGACGGGGATGGCGACCGAGATCGGCCACATCGCCGACATGCTGGCCAGCACCGAGACCACCAGGACGCCGCTGCAGAAGCAGCTCGACGCGTTGTCGAGGATCATCGCCACCATCGCGGCCGTGGCCCTGGTCCTGGTGGTGCTGCTCGGCCTGGCTCGCGGGGAGTCGTTCGACACCCTGTTCGTCACCGGTGTCGCGCTCGCCGTGGCCGCCATCCCGACCGGCCTGCCCGCCGTGGTCACCGCGCTGCTCTCGATGGGGACCCGCGAGATCGCCAGCCGCAACGCGATCGTCAAACGGTTGCCCGCGGTCGAGACACTCGGCTCCACCTCGGCGATCTGCTCGGACAAGACCGGGACGCTGACGCTGAACAAGATGACCGCGCGGGAGCTGGTGGTGCCGGGCCAGAACCGGTTCACCGTCTCCGGCGAGGGGTACGGCACCGAGGGCCGGATCAGCCACGTCGGCGGCGAGCGGATGGACCTCGACCCCTACCTGCTGCCGATGGTGCTCTGCGCCGACGCCGTGCTCGACGGGGAGAACCTGATCGGCGACCCCACCGAAGGTGCCCTGATCGTCCTCGGCGCCAAGGGCGGCCTCGACGTCGACGGCACCCGGGCCGCGCACCCGCGGATCGCCGAGGTGCCGTTCGACTCCGACTACAAGTTCATGGCGACCTTCCACACGATGACCGCCGCCGACGGCCGGCCGGTGGCGCGCTGCTACGTCAAGGGCGCGCCGGACGTGCTGATCGCCCGGGCGACCACGTTCCGCGCCCCCGACGGCACGCTCGTCCCGATCACCGACGAGAACCGGCACCTCGCGCTCGAGGCGAACGACCGGATCGCCGACGCCGGGCAGCGGGTGATGGTGGTCGCCCAGCGCGACGTCGACCCGGCCGCCCTGGAGGCGACGGCCAACCCGTTCGAGCTGGTCACCGACCTGACCCTGCTGGCGATGGTCGGCATCGTCGACCCGCCCCGGCCCGAGGCGAAGGCCGCGATCGCCGAGTGCGTCGACGCCGGCATCCGCGTCCGGATGATCACCGGCGACCACGCGACCACCGCGGCGGCGATCGCGCACGAGCTCGGCATCCAGGGCCGGGCGATCACCGGTGCCCAGTTCAGCGCGATGAGCGACGAGCAGCTCCGCGCCGAGATCGACGACATCGGCGTGGTCGCCCGGGTAGCGCCGGAGGACAAGGTCCGGCTGGTCCGCGTCCTGCAGGAGACCGGCAACGTGGTCGCGATGACCGGTGACGGCGTCAACGACGCCCCGGCGCTGAAGTCCGCCGACATCGGCGTCGCGATGGGTATCACCGGCACCGAGGTCTCCCAGGAGGCCGCCGTGATGATCCTGACCGACGACAACTTCGCCACCATCGTCGGCGCCGTGTCCTACGGCCGGATCCTCTACGACAACCTGCTGAAGTACCTCCGCTTCCAGATGTCCACGCTGGTCGCCTACATCGCCGTCTTCCTCGGCGCCGGGATCATCGGCATCGCCGACGGCGAGCCGCTCAACCCGCTGCAGATCCTCTGGCTCAACATGGTCATCGACATCCCGCTGGCGATCGCGCTCGGCTTCGACAAGCCCACGCACAGCGTGATGACCCGGCCACCGCGCCCGGTCGGGGCGCCGGTGCTCTCGACGGCCGACTGGGTGCGGCTCTGCGTCCAGGGAGCGGTGATGACGATCGGGTCGCTGGCGGCGTACCAGATCGGCGACCACCAGGACGGCGCCCTGGTCGCGGGCACGATGCTGCTGACCACGCTCTCGGTCTTCCACCTCGTCGCCGCGCTGCTGTCCCGGGACCAGCACGGCACGGTGTTCGACCGGGACGCGCTCCCGGGGGCGGTCCAGCTGCGCCGGTACGGCGTCGCGGCACTGGCCCTGGTGGCGATCGTCGGGCTGGACTTCCTGAACCGGATCTTCGACACCACCGCGCTCACCTCCGGGCAGTGGTGCACGTGCATCGGCATCGCGCTCAGCCTGCTGGTGGTCGAGGAGCTGATCAAATGGGTACTACGGCGTCGTACCGCCGCCGTGGCGGTCTAGGGGAGGAAGTGGGCCGATGGCGAAGCCGGTCGCCCGGGAGACGAAGGCCCACCGCGTTCCGGCTCCGCGCCTCCCCGGTCTCGACGACGACCAGATCACCCGGCTGCTGGCGCTGCTCCCGGACGTGGACGCCGTCGAGCTCAAGGTGACTGTCCCCGACTCGGACCGGCGCCCGGTGCTCGCGGCCCTCGGGGTCGACCCGCTCGATGCGGAGATCCGGCAGGTCGCGTTCATCGACACGCCGGACCTGGCGGTGCTCGCGGCCGGGGTGGTGATCCGCGCCCGACGTACCCAGCACCGCGCGGCCGACGTCGTCGTCAAGCTCCGCCCGGTCGCCCCGGAGTCGGTGACCGAGGAGCTCCGCGCCGACGACGGGTTCGGCCTCGAGCTCGACGTCTCGCCGCGCGGCCTCTCCTGCGGCGCGACCCTGCAGGCCGAGGTCCCGGACCGCCGGTTGCGGGAGCTGCTCTCCGGCCGGTTGCCGGTGACCGAGATCCTCAGCGCCGGGCAGCGGGCGCTGCTCGCCGACCGGATCCCGGAGCTGCTGGCCCGCGACGACCTCGCGGTGCACGGTCCGATCCACGTCCTGAAGCGGAAGTTCCTGCCCACCGGACTCGACCTCCGCCTCGTGGCGGAGCTCTGGTTCCTCCCGGACGGGTCCCGTATCTTCGAGCTCTCCACGAAGTGCAAGCCGTCGGCGGCGTTCCAGGTCGCGGCGGAGACCAAGCACTTCCTCGCGACGAACGGAGTCGACCTGAACGCCGAGCAGGACACCAAGACCCGGACCGCGCTGGTCGCCCTCACGGCCGGGAGCGAGAGCCCGTGAGCAATTCCGCCGACAGCCTGCGCCAGGTCGTCCGGGTGACCGCGTGGGGGGAGGGGGCGATCACCGGCACGGTGCTGGTCGCCGCCGTCATCGCGTACGCCGGCGCCGGGAAGTTCACCAGCACCTGGCAGCTCTGCCTCGCGATCGTCGGCACCCTGCTCGTCTACTGGATCGCCCACCTGCACGCCGCGACGCTCGGCGACGCGCTGACCAAGCGGCACCACCCGATGCAGGCGTTCCGGCACGCGCTGGTCGCGACCACCGCGATCCCGTTCAGCGCGATCCCACCGGTCGTGCTGCTGGTCGTCCTGGACTGGCTCGGGGTCACCTTCGACCACGCCGTCTGGGCCGCGCTGGTCTTCTCGATCGGGATGCTGACGCTCTACAGCTACCTCGCCGGGGTGCGCGGCGGGCTGGACACCCGGGGCCGGATCGCGAGCGCCCTGATCGGCGCCGGGATCGGCCTGCTCGCCGCGGGGCTCAAGGTCGCCCTGCACTGAGGCTCGCGGGGACGCGAGACGGGCCGGCACGCAGCGCTGCGATCCGGCCCGCCTCTCCCCGTCACGGGCAGCGGTGTTGAAGTCCGACCCCCGCACCGACCCCCATCGGTGCCCGGCACTGCCGCCCTGCACCTGTCCAGAGACGGTCCGGCGCGTGCTGATACGTCCGGTCCGAAGAATTTTCTGCTCGGCTACCAGCCGGCGCCGAAGCTGAGCAACGGCACCACGTCCTCGGTCTCCGCGCACACCTGGGCGAGCGCGTCCGCCGGCGGCGTCCCGGCGGCGACGAGGAGGTGCCAGGCGGCGAAGACCTCGCAGGCGACGTCGTCGGCGAGCAGCGCGGGGGACGAGATCACGGTCCGGGCGCCGGCGTGCAGCCAGGCCGCGCTCATCCCGACGGACTCCTCGCCGTGCAGCACGGAGACCCGGCCCAGGTCGCAGGCGGAGAGCAGCACCACGTCCGGGGTGCGCGGGAGCAGGTCGACGTCGTGGCCGAACCAGGGTCCGTCGGCGAGCTCGACCGCCGCGAACAGCGGGTGGTCGCCCGGGTGCAGGCCGTGCCCGGCGACGTGGAACAGGTCGACCCGGGAGGCGAGCCAGCCCGCCCTGGCGGCGTCGGCGTCGGCTCCGGTCAGGACCTGGGCGGTGGGCCAGGCGGTCGCTGCGCGGCGTACTTCCTCCTCGGCGCGCTGCAGCCGGGGTCCGGCGACGAACCCGGCGATCGCCGGCGGCCGCACCGGGGTGGCGGTCTGCTCGATCCACCGGGTCGCCGAGGCCGGGATGGTCAGCGGCCGGCCGATCAGGCCGGGCAGGCAGTTCCACGGCGTCCCGGCGAGGGCGGCGGACGGGGTCAGCACGAGCCGCCGGTAGCCGACCGTGCCGAGCAGCGGCCGGACCAGGTGCTCGGCGAGGGCGCTCAGGTCGGTGCGCAGCGAGCCGCGGACGGCGGCGGCGATGTCGCCGGTGCGGTTCTGCGCGGCGAAGTCGAGGTCGGCCGAGACCCGGTCGAGCAGCGCGCGGATGGGGGCGAGCGGCCCGATCGGGACGACGGCCGCATCGCGCGCGGTCACGGCGAGCGCGGTCACCTCCTCGTCGAGGACGACGTGCGCGACCAGCGCGGCGTCGTCGGTCGCCAGCCGCTGCTGCAGGGTGGCCAGGCCGATCGGCTCGCCGACGGTGCCCTCGGCGGCGAACCAGGTGTGCGACCGGATCCGCTCCTTGAGCTCGCGGACGCGGGCCCGGTCCTGCGGGTCCGCGACCCGGAGCTCGGTCAGGTCGGCCGCCAGGGCGGGGTCCGGCGGAGGACGCAGCGAAGTGACCCGCGACGCCAGCGCCCGGGCCCGCTCGGACCACTCGAAGACGACCTCGGGCGACCCGTCAGCCATCGCTGCGCGCAGGCCGAGCCGGGCCAGGTGCTGGCCGTGCCCGACGGTGGAGGACTGCAGGTCGAGGCTGCCGAACGTCGCCTGCCAGGTGTGCAGCTCGGCCAGCCCGCGACGGGCGTGGGACCGCATCCGGGCGGACTGTCCCTGCGCCTCGGCGAGCTCGGCCCGGACCTCCCGGGTGAGCAGCTGGGTGGTGATCGGCGAGTCCTGGGTGGTCCGGACCCGGTTGACCCGGGCCGCGGCGTCGGCGAAGTCGCCACGTCGTACGACGAGCCGGGCGGCGTGCAGGGCGAGCCGGTCGGCGTCCAGGGTGTGCCCGGCCTTGCGGAGCCCGGCGACCACGTCGTCGCAGACCGGGATGAGCGCCTTCGCGGACGCCCCGCTCTCGATCTCGGCGACCAGGGCGATGGAGTCGGCACGCAGCGCCCACGGGTCGCTGCCGTGCGCCCGGAACCGGCGGGCAGCGGCGCGCGCGACCGTCCGGGCCCGGGCGGGCTCCTCCGCGAGCAGCGTGCGGGCCAGGATGTACTCGCACTCCGCCTGCAGCCGCCGCAGCCGCTGGCTTCCGTACGCCGCCGACGCGGCCTCCAGTGCCTCGATCGCCTCCCGGGTCCGCCCGGACGCGACCAGCACCTCGGCCCGGTCCTGCTGGGCGATCGCCCGGTTCACCGGGGACAGCTCGACCAGGGTCTCGGCCGCCTCGTCCATGCCCCGCATCGCCGCGACGAAGTCGTTGCGCAGCAGGTGGGTGTAGCCGAGGTTGAAGACCGCCTTGGCCCGTTCGACGGGCTCGCCGGCCCGTTCGAAGCTCTCCGCGGCGCCGGAGAAGTCGGCGGCCGCCGACGCCGGGTCGCCGCGCTGGAGGTGGACCAGGCCGCGGTTGATCAGGACTCTGCCGAGGTGCAGCGGGTGGTCGGCGAGGACATCGATCCCGAGGGCGAAGTGCTCGAAGGCCGCCGTGCTGTCGGCGTGCATCATGTAGAGCATCCCGAGCTGGGAGTGCGCCAGCCCCGCCGTCAGGGGCACCACGCCGTCACGGGTCAGGACGCGCTCGCAGAGAGCGATGGCCTTGTCCGGGTCGCCGGTCTCGGCGACGCCCCGTGACGCCGTCACGTCGAGCCGGTCGAGCAGGTCCGGGTCGTCGGTCAGGGCGCGGGCCTGCTCGGTGAGCTCGACCGAGCGGGCGAACTCGTTGTTGTTCGCGGCCTCGATCGCGCGCAGGTGCAGGGACTCAGCGTCGTCCACGCGACCTCACGGCTTCAGGTCGGTGCCGGCCTGGATCGCCGCCCAGGCGCGGTCGACGGCGGACTTGCTGTCGTCGGAGCCGGGGTCGACCGGACCGATCTCGGCGGCCAGCCAGCCGGCGAAGAGCGGTGCCGAGAACGAGGTCCCGCTCCAGAGCGCGAACCCGCTGCTGAAGTCGTCCGGGTCGACGGACTGCCGGACCCGGCCGTCGAGCGTGGTCTGCGCCATCGACTGGTAGCCGCCCTGGAACGGCGGGGAGGTGCTCATCACCGCGGCGCCCGGGGTGTGCGCCCGGACCCAGTCGCCGGCGTTGCTGAACATCGCGTCGCTGCCGTTCGGGTTGAGGGCCCCGACCGAGACGATCGGCACGACGTCGGTCTCGGGCTTGGTGGTCCCCCCGCCGTTCTTCCACGGCGCCAGCGCCGCCGGGTACGCCGGCCGCACGGTGGAGTCGTTGCCGGCCGAGCAGATCACCGCGACGCCGTGACGACCGAGCCGGCGAAGCGGCTTGTAGACCTTCGGGTCGAAGGCCAGGTCCTCCGGGGTCTCGTGGTAGTAGCTGAAGGACAGGCTGAGCACGTCGATCGGGTACCCGCCGTCGCTTCCTTCCCGGTGCCGGCTGGCCAGGACGGCGATCGCCTTGAGCGCGTCCAGCATCTCGCTCTCGAGGATCGGGCCGGCCGACGGGGTGAGCCGCCAGGACAGGATGTCCGCGTCCGGGCAGGCCTGGTGGACGAGGCCGGCGATGAAGGTGCCGTGGCCGGAGTAGGTGTCGATGCCGCCGTCGAGCGGCCCGGCCTGGTCCGGGTGCTCCTCGGGGTCGGTGAGCGGGTCGGTGACGCCGATCCGCTGGCCGTCCAGGGTGACGTCCTCGCGGACGACCCCGTCCAGCCACGGGTGGTAGGCGCAGCCGGTGTCGAGGATCGCCACGACCGGTCGGCGGCCGTCGAGCCGCTCGGAGCGGACCGGCGCCGGACCGACGTACGCGATCGGCTGGCGACCGCCGGCTCCCGGCACCCCGTACGACGACACGGCGGGCCCCGGGTTGCCGGAGCTGAACGGGTTTCCCGAGGAGAACGGGTTGCCGGAGCTGAACGGGTTGCCCGAGGAGAACGGGTTGCCCGAGCTGAACGGGTTGCCCGAGGAGAACGGGTTGCCCGAGGAGAACGGGTTGCCCGAGCTGAACGGGTTGCCCGAGGAGAACGGGTTCCCGGTGACGTCCGAGATCACCAGCAGGTGGTCCAGGCTGAAGACCCGCGACGCCTCCACGCCGATGCTCTGCCGGACGTGCTGCAGCAGCGCGAACGCGTCCGGCGCCTCGGTGGCGTCGTCGGCCGCCGCGGTGATCGGGATGCGCACGACCCCGAGCTCGCGCTCGTCGTCGTCCACGTCGCGGACCTGCGCCTCGGTGACGTCGGCCTTCCAGCCGAGCGCGCCGGCGATGCCGTCGAGCCGCTCCAGGACGGCCGGCTCGGCGAGCGCCGCCTCGCGGGAGATCAGCAGCCGGTTGCCGGAGTACCAGGTCGGCTGCGGGGTGACCCCGTCGACCGGCAGGGCCGAGGTCGGGTCGAGGAAGCGCGGGGCGATCTCCTTCATCCGGGCTGCCCAGAGCTGCTCCAGGCGCGCGCGGATGGCGCTGAGCTGGTCGTGGGTGAGCCGGCGGACGGGCTTCAGGCTGTCGTCGGGCATGGGAGTACCTCAGATCCAGAAGGGAGGGGTGACCAGCGGGCGGGTGCTGCCGCTGGGGCCCGAGAAGAACGTGAGGCGGCAGGCGCCGGTGGGGGTCACCGGGAACTCGAACCTGCCGGATTCGCTGACCTGTGCCTCGTCGCTGCTGCCGCGCTTGCCCATCGAGGTGAGGTGCACGGTCATCGGCTGGGCGGGCACGACCCAGCCGTCCAGGCGGGCGTGCCGCTGGCTGCGCGAGATCCGGACCTGGACCCGGAAGCCGGGGCCGAGGTACTCCAGCGACCAGGTGCCGACCTCGTCGGGGGCACGCAGCATCGTCACCGAGCGGACGCCGGCGAGCTCCTTGTCGAACTCGACCAGGGTGAGCAGCTCGGCGTCGAGGCTCTCCACCTCGATCCGGGCGAGCACGCCCTCGGCGAGGTCCTCGGGCGGCGGGTCGATCGCGTCGTACAACATGCCGATCGCCTCCAGCAGGGCCTCGTCGGAGAGCGGGTCGCGCGGGGCGTCGTCGTCGGGAGTCACCGGGCACCTCCCGCCAGGACGAGCTCGTCGCGGAGCTTGTCGAGGCACCGGGCCCGGGTCGGGCCGATGCTGCCGACCGGCATACCGAGGGTGCGGGAGATCTCCTGGTAGTCCGGCCGGGCGCCGGCGGCGACGATCCGGAGCAGCCGGCGGCAGCGGTCGTTGAGGCGTTCGAGGCAGGCGAGCAGGAGCGCGTGGTCGTCGGCGAGGACGACGGCGTGCTCGGGACTGTCGGCGTGCGGGAGGGCAGGGGCGAGGGTCTCGTCCTCGGTGGCGGTCTCGCGCTTGTCCTTCTTGCTGACCCGCCAGGCCTCCCGGCGCGCGGTCGTGCACAACCAGCCGGCGACGGCCTGCGGGGTGCTGATCGAGTCGGCCCCCTTGACCAGCGCCAGCCAGGTCGACTGCACGACGTCCTCGGCCTGCGCCCGGTCGAGGCCGGTGGCGCGGACCACCTGCCAGAGCACCGGGCTCAGCGCCCGGACCAGCTCCTCGAGCGCCGCCTCGTCACCGTCGCGCCAGGCGACGAAAGCGGCCGCGGACGCGGACCAGCGGGCACCCGACTCGACGTCGGCGCCTTGCTGGGTCCCCGGCAGCTCGGAAACGGTGGTCACACCCCCCTGGAGACGTGCTGACGCCCCCTGATACGTCCTGATCCGGAAATCTAGTGGTGCAGGAGGCTCGCGGCCAGCATTTGCCGCTGCCCGCACTCACGCCCGCCGTGTGCGCTAGACCGTGCCGGCCGGCCGGATGGATCCCGGCGACGCGGGTACCGGCTGCTGTGACGTCAGGAGGAGAGATGAGCCAGACCCCCGACCCCGAGACCTACGGCGCCCAGAGCGTCGACGACGAGGACCAGCTCCAGCCCGAGGACACCCTGGACGACAGGTCGCTCGAGGACGTCCTCGACGAGGGCTTCTCCCCGCCCGAGCGCGAGCCGTCGCACCTGCGCCACGGGACCACCCGCGAGGAGATGCGAGCGGGTCCGAGCCTCGACGAGCGGCTCGCCGCGGAGGAGCCCGAACCGGACCCGTACGCCGAGAGCGACCGCGACCCCGGTCCGCCCGACCCGCGCGCGGGCCGGCTGGTGGCGCCGGACGAGGGGGTGGCCGAGGACACCGAGAAGGACGCCGTGGCCACCGACGTCGGCATCGACGGAGCCGGCGCGAGCGCCGAGGAGGCCGCCGTGCACGTGATCGACGAGGAGGAGCCCGGTCCGGAGACCGAGCCCCTCTAGACCCAGAACGGCGGCGTGGTCGAGGTGGCGCCGGAGGGCAGCACGAACGTCAGCCGGCAGGCCCCGGCCGGGACGCCGGAGAGCTCGAACCGGCCCGACGGGCAGACCACGGTCCCGGGCGTCGCCGCGCGGTGCAGGCGGCGGGATCCGTGGGTCAGCGGGAGCAGCCGCACGGTGACCACCTCGCCGGGCTCGGGCGCCGGCGACATCCAGCCGGACAGCTCGACGGCGCGTCCGTGGCTCGCGATCCGCAGCTGAACCCGGAAGCCGGGGCCGAGGTACTCCAGCGACCACGCACCGACCTCCGGCCGGCGCCCGCGGGCGTCGGTCTCGAAGGTGTCGAGGGCGTTCACGCCCTGGCTGGCGGTCACCCCTCGATCATGAACCCGTTCGGGCCCGGTGTCGCCGTGACCTTGGCGACACCCAGGAGAGCTCAGTACAGCTCGGGAGCCTCGCTGGCCTTCGCCGTGAAGACCGGCTCGCGCTTCTCCAGGAACGCGGCCACGCCCTCCTTGCCGTCGCCGATCGAGGAGTGCCACATCGCCAGGCTGTCCGCGCGGTGGGCGACGATCGGGTGCTCGGCGGCCGAGTTGGCGTAGAGCATCTTCTTCGCCAGCGCGAGGGCCATCGGGGAGCGGCCCACGACGAACGAGCGGGCGAGCGCGTACGCCGCCTCGAGCAGGTCCTCGGGCTCGTGCACCGAGCGGAGCAGCCGGCCGGCGAGCGCCTGCTCGGCGGTCAGGATCTCCGCGGAGTAGACCCATTCCAGCGCCTGCTGGATGCCGACGATCCGCGGCAGGAACCAGGTCGACGCCGCCTCGGGGACGATGCCGAGCCTGCCGAAGACGAAGCCGATCCGGGCCCTGGTCGAGGCCAGCCGCAGGTCCATCGCGAGCGTCATCGTGGCGCCGATGCCGACCGCCGGGCCGTTGATCGCGGCGATCACCGGCTTCGGGCAGTCGTGGATCGCGAGGGTGACCTTGCCGCCGGTGTCGCGCACGCCGGACTGGAACGGCTCCTCGGTGAGCCGGTCGCGCAGGTCGGCCGGCGTCGGGGCGGCGCTCTCGTCGAGCCCGAAGACGTTGCCCTCGGCGGAGAGGTCCATGCCGGCGCAGAAGGCGCGGCCGGAACCGGTGACGACGATCGCCCGGATCGTGTCGTCGGCCGCGGCGGCGCGGAAGAACTGCTCCAGCTCGCGCGCCATCGTGACCGTGAACGAGTTGAGCGCGTCCGGTCGGTCCAGCAGCAGGGTGGCGATGCCGTCGTCGTCGACGGTGACGGTGAGGGTCTCGAACTCGGTCACGGGGCTACTCACGGGGCAAGTCCTGTCGGTCGRCAGAGTCGCTTCGGGATGTCTGCGGTGCTGTCGGTCTTGATGTGCGCCAAGAGTGCCAGGGCGCGCTGCCGGTCCCAGTGCACGGCCAGATCGCGGATCGGCATCGAGCAGGTCAGCCCGTCCTTGCCGTTGACCTTCGTCATCGCCCACGCGAACCGGGCCATGTCGAGCATGCCGGTGTCCTCGCTGACCCGCAGCGAGGAGACGGCGCCGTTGATCACCTTGGTGTAGCGGAACGGGTTGAGCACGGTGGCCGGCGACTTCACCTCGTCGCCGATGGCGCTGACGACCTCGCGCTGGTGCTGAGCGCGGGTGATGTCGCCGAGGGCGGGGTCGGTGTGCCGGGAGCGGGCGTAGCCGAGCGCGACCAGGCCGTTGACCTCCTGGCAGCCCTTCCTGATGTTCAGGTTGGCGCGCCGGTCGACCATCCGCCGGGTCGGGCAGATGGTGACGCCGCCGACCGCGTCGACGGCGTTGACGAAGCCGCCGAACCCGATCTCGACGAAGTGGTCGACCCGGACGCCGGTGCTCTGCTCGATGGTGCGGACCAGGAGCTTCGGGCCGCCGTACGCGAAGGCGGCGTTGATCTTGGTGGTGCCGTGGCCCGGGATCGGGACGATCGAGTCGCGCGGGATCGACAGCAGGACCGGCGGGCCGTCCCCGGTGTGCAGCAGCATGATCGTGTCGGTGCGCTGGCTGGTGTCGCTGACCCCGCCGGCGCCCATCGCGCGCTTCTGCGCGGCGGTCAGGCCCTTGCGCGAGTCGGAGCCGACGAGCAGGTAGGTGGTGCCGGGCTGCTCGGCGGGTCGCGCACCCGCCGGGGTGGCGTCGACCTTCTCGACCTTGCCCCAGGCGATCAGCGGGACCGCGACCAGGAAGGCGAGCCAGCAGACGAGGAGGAGCAGCAGGATCCTGCCCGTCCCGAACCGGCGGCGCTTCTTCCCGTCCCTGCCGGTGGATGGCGCCTTCGGCGGGGTCGTCGGCCGGGTCGTCGGCGGGGTCGTCGGCGGGGCAGGGGTCTTGCCCAGCACGCGGGTCTCTTCGGGGGCGTCGGACGAGGAGGAGGGCTGCCCGGGGTTCTTGTCGGCGGGCTGCCGGCCTCCGTAGAGCCAGTCGAATTCCGGCTCGTCGGGGTCGTTCGGCATGCGCCAGACGGTACAGGGGCACCCCGTGCGGAACCTGAGCGCGCCCGGGGCCCGCGTGATGCGTCTCTCGTGCTTCGGCGCGGCGGACGTCTGTGACGCGTGTGACTGGTGATACTGAGCGCCATGCAGTCCGCCCTTCCCCCGGACCCGCGTGTCCAGCTCGGCCGCATCCGCTTCCGGCGTGCCGTGGCCCTGATGATGATGACCCTGGTGCTGCCCGGGTCCGCCCAGCTCGTCGCCGGGAGCAAGCGGACCGGCCGGATCGCGATGCGGATCTGGTTCGGCGTCGTCGCGTCCGCGCTGCTGCTGGTCCTGCTCAGCCTGGTGTCGCACACCTTCGCCTTCTGGTTCGTGACGAACGGCCCGCTCGGGCTGCTGCGGCTCGTGTTGATGGCGCTCGCCGTCGGCTGGGCGTACCTCTTCGTCGACGCCTGGCGCCTGGGGGAGCCGCTCTCGCTGCACCAGAAGCAGCGGCTGGCCATGGTCGGCATCAACGGCGTGCTCTGCTTCTCGGTCGCCGGCGCCCTGCTCTTCGCGGCGCACGTGGTGAACGTGAACAAGGACTTCATGGCGACGATGTTCGCCAGCACCACGGTCAGCGATGCCGAGGACGGCCGCTACAACGTGCTGCTGCTCGGCGGCGACTCCGGCGCGGACCGCTGGGGCCTGCGCCCGGACAGCATCACCGTCGCCAGCATCGACGCGGACACCGGGAAGACGGTCCTCTTCGGGCTTCCCCGCAACATGCTGAACTTCCCGTTCAAGAAGGGCTCGGTGATGGCCGAGCAGTTCCCCGACGGGTACAACTGCGGCGTCCAGTGCGAGCTCAACTCGCTCGCCACCTGGGCCAACGACCACAAGGCGCTCTTCAAGGGCTACGACAACCCCGGCGTCGAGGCCACCACCGAGGCGGTCGAGGGCATCACCGGCCTGAAGATCAACTACTGGGCGATGGTGAACCTCAAGGGCTTCCAGAAGATGGTCGACGCCGTCGGCGGCGTCACCCTCAAGGTCCGCGACCGGATCCCGATCGGTGGGGTCGGCGGCCCGGTCACCGGCTACATCAAGCCCGGCACCCGCAAGCTCGACGGTTTCCACACGCTGTGGTTCGCCCGGTCGCGCGAGTCGGCCGACGACTACTCCCGGATGGCGCGGCAGAAGTGCGTGATGAACGCGATGCTGCACCAGCTGAGCCCGAAGACCGTGGTGATGAAGTTCGGCGCGATCGCCGACGCGAGCACCGAGCTGATCTCGACGAACATCCCGGCCTCCGAGGTCGACCGGTTCGTCCCGCTCGCGCTGAAGGCCCGCAGCCAGCCGATCCGCACCGTCTCCTTCGTCCCCCCGATGGTCAACACCGGGCACCCCGACATCGCCAAGATCCGCAGGGCCGTCCAGAACGCGATCCACCCGAAGAAGGCTGCGAAGAGCACCAAGGCAGCCAAGTCCGGTGGCACCGTCTCGGCCGCGCCTCGCAACCAGGGAACCACCGGCGGGGCCATCGGCAGCCTGCGCAGCGGGTACGCCGCCAACCAGGCGAGCGACCTCGGCGCGGCCTGCTGACCGGGCCCGAACTAGGGTTCTCCCGTGCCTGCTGCCCCGGACTCCGCCTCCGGGTCCGCGCCTGCGCGCGTCGTCGCGGTGGTCGTGACCTGGAACCGGATCGAGCTGCTCCAGGAGTCGGTCGCCGCGCTGCGCGCCCAGACCCATCTCCCGGTGGCGGTCGTCGTGGTCGACAACGCCTCCACCGACGGCACCGCTGAGCTGCTCAACTCGGACTTCGCCGCGGCGCTCGACGTCGTCCGCCTGTCCGAGAACACCGGCGGGGCAGGCGGGTTCACGGTCGGCGTGGAGCGTGCGCTCGCGCACCACCCCGACCTGGTCTGGCTGCTCGACGACGACACGGTGCCGACCCCGACCGCGGCCGCCGAGCTGGTGCGGGCCTGGACCGGGCACCCGGGTGACGAGCACGGCCGGCGACCCGCGGTGCTCGCCTCCAAGGTCGTCTGGACCGACGGCCGGGACCACCCGATGAACACCCCGCGGCCGAAGCCGGGCGCGCGCGCCGCGGAGCGGGCGGCCGCGGAGACGGTCGGCGCGCTGCCGGTCCGGTCGGCGTCCTTCGTCTCGATCATGTGCGACGCGGACCGGATCCGGGAGCGCGGGCTCCCGGTGGCCGACTACTTCCTCTGGAACGACGACTTCGAGTACTCCACCCGGCTGATCCGCGACGGCGTCGGCCTGTACTGCCCGGCGAGCGTGGTGGTCCACAAGACCAAGGTCTTCGGGAGCACCGACGTCGACCCGGGGGAGCGGTTCTTCTTCGAGGTCCGCAACAAGCTCTGGGTCTTCACCCGGTCCCAGGGACTCGCTCCCGCGGAGAAGGTCCTGTACGGCGGCTCGACCGCCCGCCGCTGGGCCCGCACCTTCCGCGCCTCCGCGGACCGGGGGACGCTGCGCCGGGCGCTCGGCCGGGGCCTGGTCGCCGGGTTGCGCCGCCCGCGCACCAACGCCGAGGTGCTGGCACCGGCCCGTCCGGACGCCCCGGCACCGACCGGCCCGGTGCCGTTCAGCCTGCTGATCAGCACCTACGGCGGCGACGACCCCGGCTACCTCCGCGACGCGTTCGTCTCCTCCACGACCGCCCAGACCCGGCCGCCGGCCGAGGTGGTGCTGGTCCAGGACGGCCCGGTCCCGGACGCGCTCGCGGCGGAGATCGCGGACCTGGTCGCGACCAGCCCGGTCCCGGTGGTGCACCTGCCGCTGCCGGCGAACGTCGGCCTCGGCCCGGCCCTGGACGCCGGCCTCGCCGCGGCCGCCCACGAGGTGGTCGCCCGGATGGACGCCGACGACGTCTCCGTGCCGGACCGGTTCGCGCGCCAGCTCCCGCTGATCGAGGCCGGCGCGGACATCGTCGGCGCGGGCCTGCTGGAGTTCGGGACCGACGTGGACGACGTGGTGGGGCGCCGTACGCCGCCCACGGACCCGGACGAGATCCGCCGGGTGATCCGGTTCCGGGACCCGTTCAACCACCCGACCGTGGTCTACCGCCGGGGCGCGGTCCTCGCCGCCGGCGGCTACACCGACATGGCGCTGCTCGAGGACTACCTGCTCTTCACCCGGATGGTCGAGGCCGGCGCGGTGCCGGCCAACATCGGTGACCCGCTGGTCTACTACCGGGTCGGGGACGGTGCCTACGCCAGGCGCGGCGGCACCGGTCTGCTGCGCAGCGAGCTGAAGCTCCAGCGCCGCTTCCGCCGGCTGGGGATCACGAGCCGGACCGAGTACCTGCGCAACGTGGCCGTCCGGGGCGGTTACCGGCTGGTTCCGGAGGGTGTGAGAAAGGTCGCCTACCGCCGCCTGTTGGCGAACAGGAGCGGTTCGGCCCGCCGCTAGACTGACCTGGGCTCGGAGTGCCTTCGGCGGAGCCCTGCCCGCAAGTCGTTTGAGGAGTGTGTGTGGATCACGATCTCGTCGTCGTCGGAGCCGGATTCTTCGGTCTGACCATCGCTGAGCGCTGCGCGAACGAGCTGGGCCTGCGGGTGCTGGTGCTGGATCGCCGTCACCACCTCGGCGGCAACGCGTACAGCGAGCGCGACCCCGAGACCAACGTCGAGGTGCACAAGTACGGCGCGCACCTCTTCCACACCTCCAACGAGAAGGTGTGGGAGTACGCAAACCGGTTCACCACCTTCACCGACTACCGGCACAAGGTCTTCGGCAAGTACCAGGGCCAGGTCTACTCGCTGCCGATGAACCTGGCGCTCATCAACCAGTTCTTCGGTCGTAGCCACACCCCGGACGAGGCCCGAGCGCTGATCGCCGAGCAGGCCAGCGAGTTCGAGACGTCGACGGCGACCAACCTCGAGGAGAAGGCGATCAGCCTGATCGGCCGACCGCTCTACGAGGCGTTCATCAAGGGCTACACCGCCAAGCAGTGGCAGACGGACCCGAAGGAGCTGAGCGCGGACATCATCACCCGCCTCCCGGTCCGGTACACCTTCGGCAACGGCTGGTTCAGCGACACCTTCGAGGGCCTGCCCACCGACGGCTACACCGCCTGGCTGACCCGGATGGCCGACCACCCGAACATCGAGGTCCGGCTGAACACCGACTTCTTCGACGTGTCTGAGGACTACAAGGGCGAGGTCCCGATCGTCTACACCGGACCGGTCGACGAGTACTTCGGCAACTCCGAGGGGCGGCTGTCGTGGCGCACCGTCGACCTGGAGGAGTCGGTGGTCGACGTCGACGACTTCCAGGGCACCGGCGTGATCAACTACAACGACCAGGAAGTCCCGTTCACCCGGATCATCGAGTTCAAGCACTTCCACCCGGAGCGGGAGAAGACGCACCTGCCGGGCAAGTCCGTGATCGTCCACGAGTACTCGCGCTTCGCCGAGGAGGGCGACGAGCCGTACTACCCGGTCAACACCGCCGAGGACCGCGAGAAGCTGCTCAAGTACCGCGACCTGGCCAAGAAGGAGCCGATGGTCCTCTTCGGAGGCCGCCTCGGCACGTACAAGTACCTCGACATGCACATGGCCATCGGGTCGGCGCTGTCGATGTACGAGAACAAGCTCAAGCCGCACTTCTCCGAAGGCGCCGAGCTCAACTCCGGAGGCGTCGATGAGTAAGGCTTCGATCGAGCAGGGCACCGTCCGCAGGGTGCTGCAGCGCTTCGTGCTGCCCGCGGACCGCGACCTGGACGTGGTGCCGCTCTACGTGGACACCGAGGCCGCGATGCTGGACGCCGACAAGGAGGCGATCGGCTCCAACAAGGGTGCGCAGAAGCTGAACAAGGCGTCCGCGCGGCAGGCGATCTCCTCCGGTACGACGCTGCACCCGGACGCGATCCTGGACCGCCGCCGGCTGCGGGTGGAGGCGTCGAGCCGGATCTCGCTCGGCACCTACTTCAACGGCTTCCCGGCCAGCTACTGGCGGCGCTGGACGATCGTCGACCAGGTCCGCCTGGACCTGACCCTGCGCGGTCGCGGCGCCAGCGTGATCGTCTACCGCTCGATGGCCAACGGCCGCTCGCAGCGGGTCGACGGCTGGACCTGCGAGACCGACGGGCCGAGCTCGGCCTCCTTCGACCTGACGCTGACCCCGTTCGTGGACGGCGGCTGGTACTGGTTCGACGTCATCGCCGGCGACGAGGACGCGGTCGTCGAGGAGGCGACCTGGAGCGCCGAGGTGCCGGCCGACCGCGCCGACCTCGGCCGCGTCACCATCGGCATCACGACGATGAACCGCCCGGACTTCTGCTCCGCGCTGGTGGCCCAGATCGGCGAGGACGCGGACGTGAACGCGATCCTGGACCAGGTCCTGGTCATGGAGCAGGGCACCCAGAAGGTCGTGGACGACCCGGGCTTCGCGAAGGCCGAGGCGTCGCTGGGCGACAAGCTGCGGATCGTCGAGCAGGGCAACATCGGCGGCTCCGGCGGGTTCGCGCGCGCGCAGTTCGAGGCGCTGAAGGGCTCCTCGAAGTACGTGCTCTTCCTCGACGACGACATCGTCGCCGAGCCGGAGAGCATCCTGCGCACGGTCACCTTCGGCGACCTGGCCCGGCGCCCGACGATCGTCGGCGGGCACATGTTCTCGATGTTCGCCAAGAGCCAGCTGCACAGCTACGGCGAGATCATCAACCGGCACCGGTTCTGGTGGATGTCCCCGAAGTCCTCGGAGGACCAGTGGGACTTCGGCGCCCGCAACCTGCGCAGCTCGCGCTGGCTGCACCGCCGGGTCGACGTGGACTTCAACCCGTGGTTCATGTGCCTGATCCCGCTCGACGTGGTCCGCAGGATCGGGCTCAGCCTGCCGCTGTTCATCAAGTGGGACGACTCCGAGTACGGCCTGCGCGCCCAGGCGGCCGGCGTACCGACGGTGTCGCTGCCGGGTGCCGCGGTGTGGCACGTGCCGTGGACGGACAAGAACGACGCGCTGGACTGGCAGGCCTACTTCCACCAGCGGAACCGGTTCGTGGCCGCGCTGCTGCACTCGCCGTTCCCGCACGGCGGCCGGCTGATCCGGGAGAGCCTGAACCACCAGATCAAGCACCTGATCGCGATGCAGTACTCGACCGTCGAGCTCCGGCTGCTGGCTCTCGAGGACGCGCTCGCCGGGCCGCACGGCCTGCACGGCCAGCTCGGCAGCCGCCTGGGCGAGGTCCGCGCGTTCCAGAAGGGCTTCGCCGACGCTCAGCTCTCCGGTGACCCGGACGCGTTCCCGCCGGTGCGGCACTCCAAGCCGCGGCGCAACGCCGACACCTCGGAGATCCCGAGCAAGCCGTCCCAGCTGGTCACGGCCGTCCTCGGCGGGATCCGCCAGTTCCGCGGCGCCCGCGGGCTGTCGCGGGAGTTCCCGGAGGCGAACCTGCCGGCCATGGACGCGCGCTGGTACCACCTGGCGAACCTGGACTCGGCCATCGTGAGCATGCCCGACGGCACCGCGGCCGCGTTCTACAAGCGTGAGCCGCAGCAGTTCCGCGACCTGCTCCGTCGTACGGTCGAGACGCACGAGCGGCTCTACCGGGAGTGGCCGGAGCTGTCGCAGCGGTACCGGGACGCGCTGGGCGAGATCACCTCGCCCGAAGTCTGGGAGGCGACGTTCGCCGCGTCCCTGGGAGAGAAGCGATGAGAGCAGCAAACAAGGCTGAGAAGAAGGTCGAGATCGACGAGCGCGGCCGGCGCAAGAACGCCGCCAAGCGCGCCCGCGCGCTGGCCGAGAAGAAGGCCGACTCGATGCCGGTGGTCGCACCGATCGACGGTCCGAAGGCCGAGCGCGTCGTCGACGCCGACCTGGTCAGCCCGTCCCCGCGCGGCGGCATCATCGAGGTGCTCCAGCAGCGCTACCTGCTGCGGCTGATCGTCGGGCGCGAGCTCGCCCAGCTGTACGCCGCCTCGGTGCTGGGCCTGATGTGGTCCTACATCCAGCCGGCGCTGCGGTTCACGATCTACTACTTCGTGTTCGGCGTGGTCATCCACGCGCACGGGAACATCCAGTACTTCGCGATCCACCTGTTCTGCGGCATCGTCTTCGTGCACTACTTCAGCGAGACCTGGGCGGGCGGCACCCGCTCGATCTGGACGAACCGCAACATGGTGCTGAAGATGCGGGTGCCCCGGGAGATCTTCCCGGTGGCCTCGATGGTGGTGGCGTTCTACCACACGGGTCCGCAGATCCTGGTCCTGGTGATCGCCTGCATCCTGGCGGGCTGGGCGCTCACGCCGGGCGCGATCGCCGCCGGCATCCTGGGCACGCTGATCCTGGTCACCTTCGCGATGTCGATGGCGCTGATCTTCGCCGCGCTCAACGTGTACTACCGCGACTTCCAGAACATCGTCGCCACGGTCACGCAGTTCCTGCACTTCATGGTCCCGATGATGTACCCGTTCGCGCTGGTCTACGAGCTCCGGGACAGCCACCCGGTGGCCTACCAGCTCTACATGGCCAACCCGCTGGCCGAGGCGGTGCTGCTGATGCAGCGGTTCTTCTGGGCGCCGACCACGGACAACCAGGCCGAGGTCCTCAAGACCGAGTTCCCGCCGGACCTGTGGGAGCGGGGCCTGATCATGCTGGTGCTCTGCTTCGGCCTGCTGTACCTCGCGCAGAAGTTCTTCGCCCGCCTCGAAGGAAAGTTCCCGGAGCGTCTCTGATGACCGAATCCATCGTCGTGGACCACGTGTCCAAGGACTTCACCATGCAGTACCACCGCACCCTCAAGCAGATGGCGGTGGCGTCGGTGCGCGGCCTCCCGCTGAAGGAGGAGTTCAAGGCGGTCAACGACGTGTCGTTCACCGTCGAGCAGGGGGAGTCGATCGGCCTCATGGGCCTCAACGGCAGCGGCAAGAGCACGCTGCTCAAGCTCATCAACGGGATCATGCGCCCGGACCAGGGCACCATCCGCACGCGAGGCCGGATCGCCGGCCTGATCGCCACCGGCGCCGGTTTCCACCCGCAGCTGTCGGGGCGGGACAACCTGTACCTCAACGGCGCGATCCTGGGGATGAACGAGGCCGAGATCAAGCGGAAGTTCGACTCGATCGTCGACTTCGCCGACATCGGCAAGTTCCTCGACACCCCGGTCTCGCACTACTCCTCGGGCATGTACGCCCGCCTGGGCTTCGCGATCGCGATCCACGTGGACGCCGACATCTTCCTGGCCGACGAGGTGCTCGCGGTGGGGGACCGGCCGTTCAAGCGCAAGTGCCTGGCGAAGATGCAGGAGGTCCGCGCCCAGGGCACGACGATCTTCTACGTCAGCCACGCGACCGCCTCGGTGCGCTCGATGTGCGACCGCGTCCTGGTGCTCGAGTCCGGCCACCTCAACTTCGACGGCGACGTCGAGGACGGCATCCGCTACCTCCAGTACGACGACGACACCGACACCGACGAGGCTCAGGACGACGCCGAGCTCGGCGCCGACGTCTGAGACAGGCGGTTTTTCGTGTCCTGCCACGCCTCGGGGGCGCGCCGGGGCACACTGGAGAAATCCACCGGGAAATGCATTAAATAACACCGTTGTAATTCACGAATTACAGGTTTGTAATTAGCAGGAATATATTGCTAACGCCTGTTACTGATGTGAATCTTGGGACTCGTGTGAACACTTCCCCCTCACATGGAGTCCTGAAATATGCGTTTCAACCGAGCTCGGTACATCACGGTCTGCCAGCAGTTCCTCGTCACGGCTGTCGTCGTCGCGGTGGGCCTGTCGGCCGCCGGCGTGATGACGCTGCAGATCGTCTCGCCCGAGGCAGCCGCCCCCGAGGCGCTCGACCTCGCGCCCGCGATCGAGGTCGGTGACGCGTACGTGGCCGAGTCCCCGGTCACCCCGCAGGTCCGTGAGGTCAAGGTGGCGCCGCTGCGCGCGACCGCCCAGAAGCCGGTGTCGCAGCCGGTCCGGAAGCCGGTCCAGGCGCAAGCCCGGACCGCGAGGAAGGCATCCGGGCCGGCTCGCACCCTGGCGGCGGTCTCGTCGCCGACGAAGGTGCACGGCTACGCCACCGTCGGCGTGACGTGGAAGTCCGGAACCCGGCTCGCCGAGGACCAGATCGCCGTCCAGGTCCGGACCCAGAAGGACGGGGTCTGGTCGGGGTGGACGACCGCGGCGTACCACGACGAGCACGGCCCGGACGCGGGCTCCGCCGAGAGCCGCCGGATCCGCCCCGGGACCGACGCCGTCGTCGTCGGTGACGTCGACGCCGTCCAGATGCGCGCCGAGACCACCGACGGGCAGGCGCCCTCGGACCTCGAGCTCGCGGTCATCGACCCGGGCCAGACGGCCGAGAAGAAGGCGCCGGCCGCGATCGACACCGCCGAGCTGCCCGCCGCGGACCGCGACGCCACCAGCGCCGCCCCGATCGAGCGCACCGCAGGCACGGGGGAGGAGCAGTCGTCGGGCACCGCCGGCGACGCCGCCCTGATGGCGATGAAGATCGCCCCGAAGCCGGTCATCTACTCCCGGGCCCAGTGGGGCGCCAACGAGAACCTGCGCGACAAGAGCTCGCTGCGCTACGGCACCGTGAAGACCGGCTTCATCCACCACACGGTCAACGCGAACGACTACACCGCCGCCCAGGTGCCGGCGCTGCTGCGCGGTATCTACGCGTACCACACGCAGTCCCGCGGCTGGAGCGACATCGGCTACAACTACCTCGTCGACCGGTTCGGCCGGATCTGGGAGGGCCGCTACGGCGGGGTGGACCGGGCCGTCGTCGGCGCCCACACGCTGGGCTACAACGAGTACGCCTTCGCGATGTCGGCGATCGGCAACTTCGACGTCGCCCAGCCGCCGCAGGCCTTGCTCGACGCCTACGCCCGGCTGTTCGCCTGGAAGCTCTCGCTCTACAACATCCGGGCCGACTCGACGAAGCTCTGGGTCAAGGACCGCTACCTGCAGGCGATCAACGGGCACCGCGACGTCGGCCAGACCGCCTGCCCGGGCCGCTACCTCTACGCCAAGATCCCGGCGGTCCGGGCCGCCGCGCAGGCGATCCAGAACACCGGCATCGTGCCCACGACCCCGACCACCCCGACCACTCCTACACCGCCGACCACGCCGACCACCCCGACGGACCCCGCGGCGATGGTGCCGCTGGCCGCGCCGGCCGGCACGCCGGAGCCGACGACCGCGCCGGGCGCGGCGTTCCGGCAGCCGGCGATCACGTTCCCGGCCCGTCGCGACCTCACCGGGCTGCCCTGGGCGGACCTGGTCGTGAAGAGCGCGAGCGGGGCCATCTCGATCGTGCCGACCGGCGGGATCATGGGGTACGACGCCCCGGTCTCCAACGCCGGACCGTGGGCCGGGATGTCCCTGATCACCGCGCTCGGCGACGTCACCGGCGACGGCAAGGGCGATGTCCTCGCCAAGACCGCCGCCACCGGCTACGCACGGGTCTTCCGTGGCGACGGCAACGGCCACGTCAGCAGCAAGGGCATCGGCGGCACCTACGCGTTCAAGACCGCCAACCTGATCGTCTCCGCCGGCGACTTCAACCGCGACGGCCGCCGCGACGTGATCTCCCGCGACCGGCGTACCGGGAAGCTGATGCTGCACCGCGGCAAGGGCAACGGGACCTTCGCCCCCGCCACCGTGCTCCGCGCCACCTGGCGCTACAGCTACACCGCCGCCGCCGACGTGAACAAGGACGGCAGGATCGACCTGCTCGGCCTGCGCCCGGACAACGGACTGGTGCTCTTCCCGGGCAAGGGCGGCAGCACCGCCAAGAAGGCCTTCGGCACCCCGCGGGTGATCGCGAAGCTCCCCGGACGCGTCACCGGCATCGCCGCCGGCGCCGACGCCACCGGCGACGGGCTGTCCGACATCGCGCTGCGCTACTCGACCAACCTGACCGCCCTGTACGCCGGCAGCACCACCGGCGCCCTCGGTGCCGCCTGGGGCCCGTTCACCGACGCCGCCGGCCTCGGCCAGCTCAGCGGGGCCCAGATGGCCGGCTCGGCCGCGATGGACCTCGTCGGCAAGACGACCACCGGCCGCCTCGTCGTGCTGCCGAACAACGGCCGGCGCAACATCGGCTCCCGGGTCGCCACCAACCTGACCATCGCCGGCGCCAGCCAGGTGCTCAGCGTCGGTGACTGGGACAGGGACGGCAAGGCCGACGTGATCACCCGGGAGCAGGCCGGCAACCGGCTGGTGCTGCGTCCGGGCCTGGGTGGCGGCAAGTTCGGCCGCGGCCGCTCGCTCGGCAACGGCTGGTCGACGATCACCCGGCTCGCCGCGGTAGGCGACGTCACGGGCGACGGGTTCCCGGACCTGATCGGCCGGATCGGCACCGGTCCGATGCTGGTCTTCCCCGGCGCCGGCCTCCAGGCCTTCAAGGCTCCTGTACTCGCTCCGGCATCACTGCGGACGTTCAACCAGATCGGGGGCCCCGCGTGGGCCTCCCAGGGTGCGACGCTCGCTTCCGCCGACGGCACGTTCGTGCCGCTGGCGGCCGGTGATCCGGAGTCCGCCCTGCGGGCGGCGAACGGGTCCACGGCCGCGACCTACGACACCTACGTCGGCGCCGGTGACGTCGACGGGGACGGCGTCGCGGACGTGCTGGCCCGGCAGAAGGGAACCGGCACCATCTGGCTGCTCCCGGGGAAGACATCCGGAGGCTTCGGCCCCCGGGTGTGGGTGGCAGACGGATACGCCGGCTACCAGCTGATCGGCTAGATCGGCTGGTTCGCCCGCACGGCAGCGGTGGCCCGCTCACTCTGGGAGTGAGCGGGCCATCCGCTGTTCCGCTGCTCGTCCGCCGAGTTCACGACCAGGACCAGCGAGCCGGACCCGGCCAGCAGGCCGAGCAGAAGCGCGCCGCCGTCGGCGAACGGGTCGAGGTCGGTGACCACCCGGCGGTCGTCGGCCGCCGGTGCGCCGAGGTCCGTCGGCCCGACCGGCGAGAAGACGTCGCTCTGCCCGGCCCAGAGGATCCCGTGGTCCAGGACCCCGGCGGGGAGCGGGTCCCGGAACCGGGTCGCGAACGGCAGCAGCGCGCAGGCCAGCACCGTGCCGGTGCCCCGGTCGAGCGCGGCGGCGATGCCGTCGGGGCCGACGACGGCCACCTCGGCCTCCTCGTCGCGGACGAGTCCGCAGGAGAGCGTCGCGCCGAGGAAGACCGCGCCGAGCCAGTGCGGCGGCAGGTCGATCCGGACCCCGTCGCCCGGATCGAGCATGAGCTCGTCGGCGAGCAGGTTCGCGGTCTTCGAGACCCAGTTCGCGTACGTCGTCACCGACAGCTCGGTGCGTTCCCCGGTGGCGTCGTCGTAGAACGTGACGAACGGCTGCGCGGGGTCGGTCCGGAGCCGGCGGGCCAGCAGGTCGGGGAAGGTGGTCACGGGCGAAGCCTAGAACGGCGGCTGGCATCATTCCGCGCATGGATGAAGACCTCTGGGCCGTCGTACCCGCGGGCGGCGCCGGAACGCGGCTGTGGCCGTTGTCCCGGGCGCACGCGCCGAAGTTCCTGCACGACCTCGGCGGCACCGGCCGGACGCTGCTCCAGGCCACCTACGACCGGCTGGAACCGCTGGTCGGCGACCGGCTGCTCGTCGTCACCGGGGCCGTGCACCAGGACGCCGTCCGTGGACAGCTCCCGGAGCTGCCCGCCGAGCACGTCGTCGCCGAGCCGTCGCCGCGCGACTCCATGGCCGCCATCGGCCTGGCCGCCGCGCTGGTCGAGCGCCGGGACCCGGACGCGGTGATCGGCTCCTTCGCCGCCGACCACGTGATCGCCGACCCGGACGCCTTCCGCGCCTGCGTCACCGAGGCCGCCGCCGTCGCCCGGACGGGAGTCCTGGTCACGATCGGGATCGACCCGGACCGGCCCTCGACCGGCTTCGGCTACATCCGGCTGGCCGAACGCCTCGGCGACTTCCCGACCGCGCACGCCGTCGCCTCCTTCGTGGAGAAGCCCGACCTCGACCGCGCCACCGCGTACGTCGCCTCGGGGGAGTACCGCTGGAACGCCGGGATGTTCGTGGCCCGGGCGAGCGTCCTGCTCGACCTGCTCGCCGAGGAGCAGCCGGACCTGGCGGCCGGCGTGCGCGCTATCGCGGCCGAGCCCGACCGCATCGACGAGATCTGGCCGGGTCTGACCAAGATCGCGATCGACCACGCCGTCGCCGAGCCCGCCGCGGCCGCGGGCCGGGTCGCGGTCGTCCCGGGCTCCTTCGGCTGGGAGGACATCGGCGACTTCGAGGCGCTGCGCGACCTGCTCGCCGCGGCCGGGGACGCGAAGGGCCTGCAGGTCCTCGGCGACGCGGCCGACGTGGTCGCCGTGGACGCGAGCGGGCTCGTGGTCCCGATGAGCGGTCGCACCGTCGCCGTCCTCGGCCTCGACGACGTCGTGGTCGTCGACACCGGCGACGCGCTGCTGGTCACCACGACCGAGCGCGCTCAGGACGTGAAGGCCGTAGTCGAGGCCCTCAAGGCGAACGGCCGCGCCGACCTCGCCTGAGGTCACCCCTGAGGCACGTCCTCGGGTGCGTCGGTCCGCGGGAACCGCTTGATGAACGAGGCCACGACCTCACCGCTGGGCTTTCCGCAGTACTGCCAGGCGCCCTTCTGGTTGTCCGGGCCGGTCCAGTGCGTCAGCACGACGTGCCTACCGTCGGGGAAGGCCGCGCCATCGGCGCTGGTCCACGGGACGATGTTGAAGGACGGGTCGTCGGAGAACTTGGCGGCGATAGCCTGGAGGTCCTCGTAGGAACCCGTTCCAGGCTTCACGGTCTCGTCATACCAGTACAGCGTGTGGCCGTGCTCCAGGCTGTGCACCAAGCGCTCGACCTCGGGACGGTCCTCGGGCGAGAAGAAGTTCTTCCTCTCGACACCGGTGAGGAAGTTCGGCCAGTGTGCGCCGAACGCCGGCGGGGCGTCGGGATAGTCCAACTTGGTGCCGATGTCCTTGTGCTCGCCGCTGCCGGCGGCCGATTTGGTGGTCACGTCCGAGCAGGCCGCCGCGGCCTCGGCGACGCCGACCTTGCTCAGCTCGAGGCCTGCGAACCGGTCCTTCTCGCGCTGGCTGTTGAGGTACGGCACCAGCGCCGCGGCGAGCAGACCGAGGACGACGACGATGCAGCCGCCGAGGATGAGCATGCTGCGCCGGCGCTCCTTGCGGGCCTGCTCCTGGCGCATCTGCTCGACGAGCGCGCGCCGCTCGGTGTTCTTGGGGTTCTTCTTGGCCACGGTCTGCTCTCTGACGGTCGGGTCGGTCCAGCGGCCGCCCGGCTCGCCGAGCGCGCGAGCAGCCTAGGAAACACGCAAGGGCCCGTGCCTCGAAAACCGGCCTCGAGGACGCATTTCTTTCAGCCGGAACGTGGAGTGCCCCGGACCGATGGTCCGGGGCACTCCACGATGAGAAAGCTGCCGATCAGGGCGCGCCGGGCTCAGGGGCGTTGTCCGGCTGGTACTTCGTGGTGAAGTCCTTGACGACCTCGCCGCTCGGCTTGGCGCAGTACTGCCAGACGCCCTTCTGGTTGTCCGGGCCGGTCCAGTGCGTCAGCGCGACGTGCTTGCCCTCGGGGAACGAGCCGCCGTCGGCCTTGGTCCACGGCGCCGTCATGAAGTAGTCGTTGCCGGAGAACTTCGAAGCGATGTCCTCGAGGTCCTGGTACTCCTGGCTGCCCTTGGTGATCGTCTCGTCGTACCAGTAGATCGTGTGGCCGTGCTCGAGGGAGTGCACCAGGCGCTCCTTCTCGGGACGGTCGTCGGGCGAGTAGAAGCTCCGGATCTCCGAGCCCTGGAGGTAGTTCGGCCAGTGCGGGCCGAAGGCCGGCGGGGCGTCGTCGTAGGTGAGCGGGACGCCGGTCGTCTTGTGCTGGCCGCTGCCCTGGGCCGACTTGGTCACGATCGCGTCGCAACCGGCGGCCGACTTGGTGGCGCCGATCTGGTCGACGCCCTTGCCGGCGATCACGTTCTTGTCGTGCTGGTCCTTGAGGTATGGCACCAGCGCCGCGGCGAGCAGACCGAGGACGACGACGATGCAGCCGCCGAGGATGAGCATGCTGCGCCGGCGCTCCTTGCGGGCCTGCTCCTGGCGCATCTGCTCGACCAGCGCGCGCCGCTCGGTGTTCTTGGGGTTCTTCTTGGCCACGGTCTGCTCTCTGTCAGTCGGGGTCGTGTCCGTCGTCGCTCGACGCAGATCCGCCCGGGGGTTCCGGACGGATCGCTGGGAAGTCTACGAAAGCGGAGCAAGGAGCGCGGGGGAGTCCGCCGATCGGGGGCCGGGATTCTCCGTCGCCCGCACCCGCCAGCCGAAGGCGAACGCGAGCGTGGTCAGCCGCAGGTCGGTCCGGGCGGCGTCGACGAGGACGCTGTCGGGTCCCCGCCCGAGCACCTCGAAGCCGCAGACGGCGAGCGCCGCCAGCAGGTCGTCGGGGGAGGCGGCCGCACCGAAGGCGACCTGCTGGGTGCGGGTGAGCGCGGCGACCACTGCCTCCCGGCTGCCGAGGCCGAACATGTCGGTCCCGGTCTCGCGGACGACCGAGCGCGCGCCCGGGCCGTGCTCTCCTGCCGGCAGCACCCGCTCCGCGAGCCCCCGTACGACGGCCAGCGGCCGGCCGCCGAGCTTCCCGCTGGCCAGCTCGGCCGCCGAGGCGATCTCGTCGCCGACCGCCGGGGCGGTGACGGCGAGCTCGTTGCCGTAGGCGTCGACCCGGCCCTCGAAGGAGTCCAGCGGCTCGATCCCGGCGGCGCCGATGGCCAGGTCGGTCTGGCCGTGCCGCCAGGCCCGGCCGGCGGTGTCGGTCACGATTACCGCGACGTTCGCCCCGGTGCGCTCCCGGACCGCCTCCCGGATGGCCCGGGCGGTCGCGTCCGGGTCGAGGGGGAGCAGCACGAGGCGGCCGGTGGCGACGTTCGAGGCGTCCACCCCGGCCGCGGCCATCACCAGGCCGAGGTGGTTCTCGACGATCGCGGTGCCGCCGCGGCGCGCCACCACCCGGACGGTCTCGGACCGGATGGCGCCGTCGCGGTCGCCGGTGGCGACGCGGCCCTCGGCCTTGCTCACCACCTTGCTGGTGAGCAGGGCGACGTCGCCGTCGACGGCGTGCTCGGCGACCAGGGCGGCGAGGTCGGTGCCCTCGGTGACCTCGCCGATCCCGTCGGGGGCGAAGACCTCCAGGCGAGCCCCCGGACCAGCGTGGATCTCCGAGCCGCTCACAGGCCGGCCAGGGACAGCGCCTCGGCCGCCATGTCGGCGGTGGCGTCGTGGTCGGTCATCATCAGCGGCACCGCGCGGCAGCGGATGCCGGCGGCCTCGACGCGCTCGACCAGCCCGGCGTCGACGGTGTCGACCAGCCAGCCGTCGAGGATGCCCTCCTGCGCCCGGGCGCCGTAGTGCTCGGCGACACCGGCCGCCGAGACCTCGACGTCGAGGATGCCGAGCAGCTGCCGGGCCATCCCGCGAACGTGGTCGCCGCCGACGATCCCGGAGACGCCGACGACGGGGGCTGCCGTGCTGGTCAGGGCGTCGCGGACGCCGGGCACGGCGAGGATGGTGCCGACCGAGACGACCGGGTTCGACGGCGGCAGGATCACCACGTCGGCGTCGGTGATCGCCTCGACCACGCCCGGGCCGGGCTTCGCGGCGTCGGCGCCGATCGGCACGACCGAGTAGGCGGGGACGCTCGCCCGGTGCCGGATCCAGTACTCCTGGAAGTGCACCGCCTTGCGCTCGCCGGAGTCGGGGTCGTCGATGACGACGTGGGTCTCGATCCGGTCGTCCGACATCGGCAGCAGCCGCACGCCGTCGCCGAACTTGGGGGCGAGCCAGCGCTTGCAGAGTGCCTCGGTCACCGCGGAGAGCGGGTAGCCGGCGTCGAGCATCTGGGTGCGGACGAGGTGCGTGGCCAGGTCGCGGTCGCCCAGGCCGAACCAGGTCGGGCCGACGCCGTACGCCGCCAGCTCGTCCTTCGCGTGCCAGGTCTCGTCGGTGCGGCCCCAGCCACGCTCGGGGTCGATGCCGTCGCCGAGGGTGTACATCACGGTGTCGAGGTCGGGGCAGACCTTGAGGCCGTGCAGCCACAGGTCGTCGCCGGTGTTGGCGACCACGGTGATCTCCGTGCTGCTGCCGGTCCGCTCGACGAGGCGCCGCACGCCCTGGAGGAAACGGGCGCCGCCGACACCGCCGGAGAGCACCGTGACACGGGCGGGGGGAGTGGCCGTGGAGGCCGCCGAGGGGGTCGAGGTCATGGGAGAAGTGTGACCTCCGGGCCCACCTCCGCGCTCAGCGGCCCTCGAGAACGAGGGTGAGCATTATCAGAGACGGGCTTGACTTCGTGGGCGCGACAGGCATGTAATCACATCAGTGTGGTTTTCAACTCCGACTCACGGTCGGTGAGGAAGATCACCCTCACACAGAATCGCGGTCCGTCAGGGTCGCAGGGTCGAAGGGGAACATCATGCGCGAGCTGTACCTGCTCGAGGGGGACGCGGACGAGGCCGGTTGGCAGGAGCGGGCGCTCTGCGCCCAGACCGACCCGGAGGCGTTCTTTCCGGAGAAGGGTGGTTCCACCCGCGAGGCCAAGCGCGTGTGCCTGACGTGTGACGTCCGTGGGGACTGCCTCGAGTACGCCCTCCACAACGACGAGCGCTTCGGCATCTGGGGCGGCCTCTCCGAGCGGGAGCGCCGCAAGCTCAAGAAGCGCGCGGTCTGACCGCTCACACCCGGCCCGGCGCACGTTCGGAGCGTGCCCGGCCCTGGCAAAGCTCCCTCGACGCGCGACACTAGGCTGACCCCTCGTGAAGGTCACCGCACTCCTGGTCAGCCACAACGGCGCCCGCTGGCTGCCGGCTGTCCTCGAGGGCATCCGGAACGGCGAACGCCGTCCGGACCGGATCGTCGCCGTGGACACCGGATCGGCCGACGACTCGGTCGCCCTCGTCGAGGCCGCCCTCGGCAGCCCCGTGCTCCACCTCGACCGGCGCGCGCCGTACGCCGAGTCGGTGCGGGTCGCGCTGGAGAGCCTGCCCCCGGCCGAGCCCGACGAGTGGGTCTGGCTCCTGCACGACGACTCCAACCCGGCACCCGGCTGCCTGGCCGTCCTGACCGCGGCCGCCGAGGACGCGGGCGACGACGTCGCCGCCCTCGGCCCGAAGCACCGCGAGTGGCCCTCGCTGAAGCGGCTGCTCGAGGTGGGCGTCACGCTCACCGGCACCGGCCAGCGCGAGACCGGTCTCGAGCGCGGCGAGTACGACCAGGGCCAGCACGACGAGGTGCACCGGGTGCTCGCGGTCAACACCGCCGGCATGCTCGTCCGCCGTGCCGTCCTGGAGCAGGTCGGGCTCGACCAGTCGCTGCCCGTCTTCGGCACCGACGTGGACTTCGGCTGGCGGGTCGCCCGCGCCGGGCACGCCACCCTCGTGGTCCCCGACGCGGTCGTCTTCCACGTCGAGGCCTCGCGCCGCGGCCGCCGCACCTCCGAGCTGGTCGACCACCCGGGCCGGCAGGAGCGCGAGGGCGCCCAGTACACCCTCCTGGTCAACAGCCCCGGCTGGACCATCCCGTTCCGGACGCTGCGGATGGTCGTCGGCGGCCTGCTCCGCGCGCTCGGGCTGCTGCTCGTCCGGGCCCCCGGCGAGGCGGCCGACGAGGTCGCCGCCCTGCTCGACGTCTTCCTGCACCCGAGCCGGATCCTGCGGGCGCGCCGGGCCCGCGCCGGCACCGCGACCGTCCCGCACCAGGCGGTACGGCCGCTGCTCGCCCCGTTCTGGCTGCCCTACCGGCACGGCCTCGACTACGTGACCGACGTCGGCGTCGCGGTCGCCGCCAGCCTGCGTGACCGGGCCGAGCGCCGCCGGCCGCCGGGCGTCACCGACGACACCCCGCTGCTAGTGCGCTTCCTGCGGATGCCGGCGCTCTGGGCGATCGCCGTGATGCTCGTCCTCGCCGTCGTCGCCGGGCACGCCCTGCTCGGGACCTCCGGCTCGCTGCAGGGGGGCGCGCTGCTCCCGGCCCCCGACGCCGCCGCGCACTGGTGGAGCGTGTGGGGCTCGTGGCGGCACACCCTCGGCACCGGCACCCCCGAGCCCGGCGGCGCCTACCTGCTGCCGCTGGCGTTCCTCGGCACCCTGTCCTTCGGGCACCCGAACCTGGTGCTCACCGTCCTCTTCGTCCTCGCCGTGCCGCTGGCCTACCTCGGCGCGCACCGGTTCCTGCGCCGGCTCGGCATCGGTTCCTGGACGTCGATCTGGGGCGCCGCCGCGTACGGCGTGCTGCCGGTCGTCACGGGCGCGGTCGCCCAGGGGCGGATCGGCACGGTCGCCGGTGCCGCGGTGCTGCCCTGGCTCGCCTCAGCCGCCCTCGGCCTCGGCGCGACCGACCCCGACGTGCTCGCTGCCCCCGTGGTCGAGGAGCAGCCGCGCGCCGGACGCCGCGTGGCCGGCGCTCCCGAGCCCGCCCACCAGCCGGCCGCGGTCCGCCGCTGGCGGGCTGCCTGGCGCACCGCGATCGCCGGCGGGCTGCTGGTGGCGTTCGTGCCCCCGGCCTGGTTGGTGATCGCGATCGTCGTGCTCTTCGCCAGCATCGGCGGCGGCCTGCGCGGACGTCGCCGCGAGCTGGCCGTGGTCAGCCTGGTGCCGCTGCTGCTGGTGCTGCCGTGGGCGATCGGCACCCTCGCCGCGCCCGGGGCCTGGCTGGTCGAGGCCGGCCGGGTGACCGCGCTCCCGCTCGACCCGAGCATGCTCGACCTCGTCCTCGGCCGCGCCGGCGGCCCCGGCTCCGCACCGGCCTGGATCGGGATCGGCCTGCCGGTGGCCGCCCTGGTCGCCTTCGTCCGGCCGGACACCCGCAGCCGGGTCCTCCAGGTCTGGGTCGTCGTGCTGGCTGCGGCGGTCGTGCTCGCGGCGGTCTCCCGGGTCCCGGTCTCGCTGCCGGGCGTCGGGGTCGAGTTCCGGCCGTGGCCCGGGTTCCTGCTCCTCCTCGTCCAGGCCGGTTTCGTGCTCGCGGCCACCGTCGCCGCGGACGGCGCGGGCCAGGCGTTCTCCGGGTCGAGCTTCACCTGGCGGCAGCCGGTCGCGGCCGTCGCGGTCGTGCTCGCGGTCGCCGCGCCGGTCCTGGGGATCGGCTGGTGGGTCGGCCACGGCGACGACGGGCCGCTGCACCGCGGTGAGTCGACCAGCATGCCGACATACATGCAGGAGCTCGCCGACGGCACCGACCTGAGCGGCGTCCTCCGGATCCAGGGCGGGCTGCGCACCGGGATCAGCTACCAGCTGCTGCGCTCCGGGCCGGAGCGGACCGGCGACGACGGCCCGTTGGCGCTGACCAGCCCCGACCAGGAGTTCCAGGACCTGGTCGAGCGGCTGCTCTCCGCGGCCCGCCCCAACGACGCCGACCTGCTCGCCTCCTACGGCGTCCGGTACGTCTACGCGCCCGCCCCGGTGGCGGCCCAGGTCAGCGGCGGCCTCGACGCCGCCCCCGGCTTCAGCGGCGCCAGCGCCCCGGCGCCGGGATCGCGCGCCTGGACGGTGACGCCGGACCAGACTCTTGACTCCCTGGACCACAGCAAGGCCGTGCTCCGACCGGTGTGGGTCTTCCTCAGCCTGCTCGGCCTGCTCGTCTGCATCGTGCTGGCGGCTCCGGAGAGGAGGCGGCGATGAGCTCCCGCAGCGCCCGCGGCCGGGCCCGCGGCTCGGCCGTCCTCGGCATCATGGTGGTGGCGTTGACCGCCGGCCTGCTGGCCCTCGCCGGGACGACGCCCGAGGGCATCGGCGCACCGGTCGCGCCGGCCGCCCGGGTCGAGCTCGACCAGCGCACCTTCGTCTGCACCGGCAACCTGCCCGGCACCTCGGTGACCCAGGGCAGCGTCGTCGGCGGGCCGCAGGCACCGAAGCCCGCCAGCGGTCCGGTGGTGATCGACGTCGACCGCCGCGAGGCCGCGACCGCGTACGCCGCCCAGGCCGCGAGCGCCCCGCTCTGGGCGGCCTGGCTGCCCTGCCCGGAGGCGCACGCCCGCTGGTGGTTCGTCGGCGTCGGCGGTGCCGCGGTCACCCACGACACCGTGCTCTCGATCTCGAACCCGCGCGACGGTGCCGCCGTCCTCGACATCGACGTCTACGGCCCGGACGGCCCGGTGACCGCGCCGGGGCTCAAGGGCGTGATCGTCCCGGCCGGCGGCCACCAGGAGCTGGACCTCGCGCAGGCTGCGCCCGGAGTCGGCGAGCTCGCGGTCCGGGTGGTCGCCCAGCGCGGCCTGGTCGCGATCTCGGCCGCGGACCGGTACTCACCGCGCGCGGTCGGCAAGGACGTCCGCGAGTGGGTCCCGCCGCAGTCGCTGCCGGCGACCGCGGTCACCCTCGTCGGCCTCCCGGACAAGCCCTCCGGCTCGACGCTGGTGGTGGTCAACCCGGGCCAGCGGGAGGCGATCGCCCAGGTCGAGGTGATCGGCGCGACCGGGACCTTCGCGCCCGAGAAGGTGCCGACGCTGACCATCCCGCCGCAATCGGTGACGACGCTGCCGCTGACCTCGGTCTTCGACGGCACTGCGGTCGCGGTCCGGGTCAGCTCGGAGCAGCGGGTCACCGCCACCGTGCGGTCGGTCCAGGGCGGCGACATCGCCTACGCGACGGGGGTCCGGCCGGTCCGCGGCACGACCGCCTTCGCCGTCCCGCAGGGGACCCGGCGCGAGCTCGCGCTCTCCTCGCTCGGAGCCGCCGGGGCGGTCACCATGACGACGTACGACGAGGCCGGCCGCCAGCTCGCCAGCCAGGTCCAGACCGTCAAGGCGGGAACCACGCTCGGCATCGTCCTGGGGCCCCGGGTGCGGTCGGTCCAGCTGACCTCGGCGACGGCGACCACGGTCGCCGGCCTGTTCGGCACGGCCCCCCAGGGCATCACCGCGGGCGGGATCTCCCCGGCGCTGCGGTCGATCCGCCTGCCGGTGGTACGGCAGGGGTGGTGACTACTCGGCCTCGTACCCCGGGTGCACGTCCTCGGCCGGGATCCCGAGGACCTCGGCGAGCTGCTCGACCACGACGGTGAGCAGCAGCGTCTCCAGCTCGACCAGCCCCTCGGCGCGGTGCTCCAGCGGCCGGCGGAACAGCACCAGCCGGGGCGGCGCGGACCCGGTGGCGGCGACGTAGGAGGCCAGCGGCACCGAGCTGTCGTTCCATCCCGGGGGCAGCACCGGGACCTCCTCGACGGCCAGCTCGACGTGGCCGAGCCGGTCCTCCCACGGGCGGACCACGGCCCGCATCACCCGCAGCGCGATGTCGTCGAAACGCTCGGCCCGGGTCCGGGCGGCCGGGACACCGCGCGGGGCGAGGGTGCTCCGCCCGAACGCCGGTCCGCGCAGGCCGCGGTCGTGCCGGTCCCGGCGACGCGTGCGGCGGCCGGGCGACGGGGAGGGGGAAGGCAGGTCAACCACCCCGCGAGCCTAATCCGCGCGTGCCCGGCCAGCGGGTAATCTCGCCCGCGTGAGTCTGCTCCGTCGTTGTTCGCGCACCGCCTGCGGGCGTCCCGCCGCGACCACGCTCACCTACGTGTACGCCGACCAGACGGCCGTCCTCGGCCCGCTCGCGACCTATGCCGAGCCGCACGCCTACGACCTCTGCGAGCTGCACAGCGAGCGGCTCAGCGCGCCCCGCGGCTGGGAGGTGCTTCGTCTGGCCCACGACGACCCGCACGCCCACTCCGCCGACGACCTGCTGGCCCTCGCGGACGCGGTCCGGGAGGCCGCGCAGCCGCGCCCGGTGGCGGTCGAGCGGGAGCCGTTCGAGATGCGCGAGGTCGCCCGCAAGGGGCACCTGAGGGTCCTGAAGTCCGACGACTAGGGTTCGGGTCATGGCGACCGACCTGAACGCGTTCTTCAAGGCCTACGACGTCCGCGGCACCGTCCCGGACCAGATCAACGCCGAGCTCGTCCGCAAGATCGGCAACGCGTTCGTCGCCGTCGTCGGGGACGGACCCGTGGTGGTCGGCTACGACATGCGGCCGTCCTCACCCGGGCTGGCCCGCGCGTTCGCCGAGGGGGCCACCGAGGCCGGCGCCGACGTCACCCTGATCGGGCTCTGCTCGACCGACGGCCTGTACTTCGCCTCCGGCCACCTCGGCCGCGCCGGTGCGATGTTCACCGCCAGCCACAACCCGGCGCAGTACAACGGCATCAAGATGTGCCGCGTCAACGCCGCGCCGATCGGGATGGAGACCGGGCTCGCCGAGATCCGCGACCGGGTCGCGTCGGGAGAGACCCTGACCGCCGCGACGCCGGGCAGCATCGACGAGCGCGGCCTGCTCGCCGAGTACGCGTCGTACCTGCTCGGGTTGGCGCCGGTGCGCGGACGCCGGCTCAAGGTCGTGGTGGACGCCGGCAACGGCATGGGCGGCCTGACCACGCCGGCCGTGCTCGGCCAGGTCGACGCCGAGGTCGTGCCGCTCTACTTCGAGCTCGACGGCACCTTCCCGAACCACGAGGCGAACCCGATCGAGCCGGCCAACCTGGTCGACCTGCAGGCGAAGGTCCGCGAGACCGGTGCCGACATCGGCCTCGCCTTCGACGGGGACGCGGACCGCTGCTTCCTGGTCGACGAGCGCGGCGAGCTGGTCAGTCCGAGCGTGCTGACCGCGCTGATCGCGGCCCGGGAGCTGGCGAAGCACCCGGGCTCCACGATCATCCACAACCTGATCACCTCGCGCGCGGTGCCGCAGATCGTCACCGAGCTCGGCGGCATCCCGGTCCGTACCCGGGTCGGGCACTCCTTCATCAAGGCGACGATGGCCGAGACCGACGCGATCTTCGGCGGCGAGCACTCCGGGCACTTCTACTTCCGCGACTTCTGGCGGGCCGACTCCGGCATGCTCGCGGCGCTGCACGCGCTGGCCGCGCTGGCCGAGTCCGACGCCCCGCTGTCGCAGGTGCTCGCGCCTTACTCCCGGTTCGTCGCCAGCGGCGAGATCAATTCCGAGGTCGCCGACCAGGCCTCGGTCGTGGCCCGGATCGAGGCCGCGTGGGCGGACCGCCCGGGTGTCGAGGTCGACCACCTGGACGGCCTCAGCGTCGTGCACGCCGACTGGTGGTTCAATGTCAGGGCGTCGAACACCGAACCTCTGCTGCGCCTGAACGCCGAGGGCAAGGACGACGACACGATGCGCCGGGTTCGCGACGAGGTCCTCGCCGCCATCCGCAACTGACCCTGCCGGTCCTGAACGAGAGAGCGACATGAACCTCGACGAGAAGCTGCTCGACCTGATCGTGTGCCCGGCGTGCCACGGCTCGCTGGCCGCCGACGCGGCCGCCGAGGAGCTCGTCTGCTCCGGCTGCGGGCTGGCCTACCCGGTCCGCGACGACATCCCGGTGCTGCTGGTCGACGAGGCTCGCCAGAGCGCCCCCGGAACCAGCGCCTGAGCACGACCGCCATGGTCTTCGACGACGGTCTCCTCGACGACGAGGAGGCGCTCCGCAGGGCCGAGCCCGCCCTGCGCAACCTGGCCGAGGGCGGTGCCCGCGTACGCCGCGAGGCCGTCTCCGCCGCCGAGTCGCTCGCCGCGGCGGTCGAGGTGCTCTCCGCCGCGCCCCCGCGCGCCGTGGTGGCCGCCGGCCCGGACTCCCGGCTGCTCCGCGCGGTCCTGGAGCCGACCTGCCCGGTCCCGTTCGTGGCCTGGCCCGGACCCGGCCTGCCGGGGTGGGCGGGCGCGCTCGACCTGGTGGTCGTCCTCGCCCCCGACGGGAACGACCCGGGGACCGCCGCCGGCGTCGCCGAGGCGGTCCGCCGGGGCTGCCCGCTCGTGGTGGCCACGCCGGAGGACTCGCTGGTCGGCCGGCACACCCCGGGGCGTTACTCGAACCTGCTCCCCACCGTCACCGGTGACCAGCTGGCGACGGCCGTGGTCATGCTCGAGCTGATGGACCGGCTCGGGCTCGGTCCCGACACCGACGCCGAGGTGGTCGCGGTGGCGCTCGACGACGTCGCGCTGGCGTGCGGCCCGTACCGCGACCTCGCGGTGAACCCGGCCAAGATCCTGGCCAGCGGCATCGCCGAGACCAGCCCGCTGCTCTGGGGCGGTACGGTGCTCGCCGCCCGCGCCGCGCGCCGGGTGGCCGAGTCGCTGCGCCGGGCCACCGGTCGGGCAGCGCTCGCGGCCGACGCCGAGCACCTGCTGCCGGTCCTGGCCGGGGCGCCGCCGGCCGACGTCTTCGCCGACCCGTTCGCCGACGAGGCCAGCGAGCCGAGGCCGTCCCTGCTCGTCCTGGACGACGGCTCGCCGGACCCGGTCGTCGCCGAGACCCGGTCGCGGCTGACCGAGCAGGCCGACGCGCACGGGATCCGGGTCGAGACCGTCACCGCCGCCGGGGACGGCGCGGTCGCCTCCTACGCGTCGCTGCTCGCCACCGGCACGTTCGCGGCGCACTACCTCGAGGTCGGGCTCGCCGGCGACTAGTGCGCGTGCGCGGCCTTGCCGCGCTTCGGCACGAAGTGCATCACCAGCACGACGACCGCGCCGAGCAGCAGCCCGAAGACCATCGAGCAGAAGGTGTTCGCGAGCCAGCCGAAGACGCCGCTCAGGGTGTCGATCGCGTGCTCGACCTCGTGCTCGACGTGGTGGACGAAGTCGTACGGCGCGGACCAGCCGAGCTCGTCGAGGCCGTTGAGCACGATGTGCCCGCCGACCCAGAGCATCGCGGCGACGCCGATCACGGAGATCGCGTTCAGCACCTTCGGCATCGCCCGGACCAGCAGCCGGCCGAGCTTCTGGGTGGACGGCGACTCGCGGCGGGCCAGGTTGAGCCCGGCGTCGTCCATCTTCACGATCACCGCCACCACGCCGTAGACCAGCGCGGTGATGCCGAAGGCGACCAGGACCAGGATGACCAGCCGGGAGAAGAAGGGCTCGTTGGTGACCTCGTTGAGCGAGATGACCATGATCTCGGCGGACAGGATGAAGTCGGTCCGGATCGCGCTCTGGATCGTCGCCTCCTCGACCTCCGGCCCGGAGCCGACCTGGGCGACGTCCTCGGAGACGGTGGCGTGGTGCCCGCTGATCCGTTCCCAGATCTTCTCGGCGCCCTCGTAGCAGAGGTAGGTGCCGCCGACCATGAGCAGCGGGGTCAGCAGCCCGGGCAGGAACTGGCTGAGCAGCATCACCGCGGGCAGGATGAAGAGCAGCTTGTTGCGCAGCGAGCCCTTGGCGATCCGCTTGATGATCGGGACCTCGCGCTCCGCCGCGACGCCCTGGACGTACTGCGGGGTGACCGCGGTGTCGTCGACGACCACGCCGGCGGCCTTCGCGCTGGCCTTGGCCGCGGCGGCCCCGACGTCGTCGAGGGAGGCGGCGGCGAGGCGCGCGAGGGCGGCCACGTCGTCGAGCAGTCCGAACAGTCCAGCACTCACGGGGTGACCCTAGCGGGTAACATCGAACCTGCGCCTCGCGCACGAGATCGTGGCCAGACGCTCTTCACAGGCCTCCGCCTGTATTCAGCCTCGCCCGAATCCACTCAGACATGCAAGGAACAACGATGGACTTCAAGGTCGCAGACCTTTCCCTGGCCGCGTTCGGCCGCAAGGAGCTCACCCTCGCCGAGCACGAGATGCCCGGCCTGATGGCGATGCGCGCGCGCTACGGCGCCGACCAGCCGCTCAAGGGAGCCAGGATCGCCGGCTCGCTCCACATGACGATCCAGACCGGCGTGCTCATCGAGACGCTGACCGCGCTCGGTGCCGACGTCCGCTGGGCCACCTGCAACATCTTCTCCACCCAGGACCACGCCGCCGCCGCGGTCGTCGTCGGCAACGGCACCCCGGAGGACCCCCAGGGCACCCCCGTCTTCGCCTGGAAGGGCGAGACGCTGGCGGAGTACTGGGACGAGGCCGAGAAGGTCTTCGACTTCACCGACGAGGACGGCAACCCGGTCGGCCCGAACATGCTCCTCGACGACGGCGGTGACATCACGCTGCTCGTCCACAAGGGCGTCGAGTTCGAGAAGGCCGGCGCGGTGCCGGGCCAGGACTCCACCGACAACGAGGAGTACAAGGAGGTGCTGCGCGTCCTGGCCCGTTCGCTGGAGAACAACCCGACGCGCTGGACCAACATCGCCAACGACATCAAGGGCGTCACCGAGGAGACCACCACCGGTGTGCTCCGGCTGTACGACCGCTTCAAGGAGGGCTCGCTGCTCTTCCCGGCGATCAACGTCAACGACTCGGTCACCAAGTCGAAGTTCGACAACAAGTACGGCTGCCGGCACTCGCTGATCGACGGCATCAACCGCGGCACCGACGTGATGATCGCCGGCAAGACCGCGGTCGTCTGCGGCTACGGCGACGTCGGCAAGGGCTCCGCGGAGTCGCTGCGCGGCCAGGGCGCCCGCGTCATCATCACCGAGATCGACCCGATCTGCGCGCTGCAGGCGGCGATGGACGGCTACGAGGTCAAGCGCTTGGAGTCGGTCGTCGACTTCGCCGACATCTTCATCACCACGACGGGCAACTTCGACATCATCCGGGTCGAGCACTTCGAGAGGATGAAGAACCAGGCGATCGTCGGCAACATCGGCCACTTCGACAACGAGATCGACATGGCCGGCCTGGCCAAGATCCCGGGCATCGTCAAGGACGAGATCAAGCCGCAGGTCCACCAGTGGATCTTCCCCGACGGCAAGAAGGTCATCGTGCTGTCCGAGGGCCGCCTACTGAACCTGGGCAACGCGACCGGCCACCCGTCGTTCGTGATGTCGAACTCGTTCACCAACCAGGTGCTGGCGCAGATCGAGATCTTCACCAAGCTCGACGAGTACCCGGTCGGCGTGTACGTGCTGCCCAAGCACCTCGACGAGGAGGTCGCCCGCCTGCACCTCGACGCGATCGGCGTCGAGCTGACCGTGCTCAACCAGGCGCAGGCCGACTACCTCGGTGTCCCGGTCGAGGGTCCGTTCAAGTCGGACCACTACCGCTACTGAGTTGATCAGCCAGCCGGACCAGGCCGGGAGGGCGCGCATCCTCGTCGTGGACGACGATGCGGCCCTCGCGGAGATGCTCACGCTCGTCCTGCACAACGAGGGCTTCCAGAGCCACATCGTCGCGCGCGGGGACGAGGCGTTGGCGGCCTTCCGGGACTACCGTCCCGACCTGGTCCTGCTGGACCTGATGCTCCCGGGCACCGACGGCATCGAGGTGTGCCGTCAGATCCGGGGTGAGTCGGGCGTTCCGATCGTCATGCTCACCGCCAAGAGCGACACCGTCGACGTGGTCGTCGGCCTCGAGTCCGGGGCCGACGACTACGTCGCGAAGCCGTTCAAGCCCAAGGAGCTGATCGCCCGGATCCGGGCCCGGATGCGGCACTTCGAGGAGCCGCTGCCCGAGGCGATCACCGTCGGCGACCTGCAGATCGACGTCGCCGGCCACACCGTCACCCGGGACGGCGCGGCCATCGCGCTGACCCCGCTCGAGTTCGACCTCCTGGTCTGCCTGGCCCGCAAGCCGTGGCAGGTCTTCACCCGCGAGATGCTGCTCGAACAGGTCTGGGGCTACCGGCACGCGGCGGACACCCGCCTGGTCAACGTGCACGTCCAGCGCCTGCGCGCGAAGGTGGAGCACGACCCGGAGAACCCCATGATCGTCGTCACGGTGCGCGGTGTCGGCTACAAGGCCGGCACGACGGATTCCTCCGAACCACCGCAGGACGGCGAGCCCGATGGCGATCCGGCCTGACGAGGCGGCACCGCCTTCGGATCGGCCTGCGACCACCCGCGAGCAGGCCCCGGGCGCACGGCGGCGGGTGGGTGACTCCGTCGTCGCGGGCCTGGGAGCCGCCTGGTCCGCCGTACGCCGCGGCGTCGGCAACGCCCTGACGTTCTGGCGGCGCTCGATCCGGACCCGGGTCGTCGTCTCGATCGTGCTGCTGGGCGCCATCGTCGCCGGCGGCGCCGGCTGGCTGGTCATGCAGCAGATCTCCGACGGCCTGGTGCGCTCCCGGACCAGCGCCGCGGTGAACGAGGCCACCAGCGAGACCAGCACCGCCCGCGAGCGGCTCGGCTCGGCGGGGAGCAGCGACTTCGACCCCTCGACCCAGCTGCGCCAGCTCGTGGAGAGCCTGGTCGCCCGCGGCGAGGTCCGCGGCTTCGACGTGGTCGTGCTCGGCCCGGTCGGCACCGACGCGGACCCGACCCCGGTCACCGGCATCCGCACGACTCCCGGGATCTCGGCCGCGAGCATCCCCGACAGGCTCCGCCGCGAGGTCGAGTCGTCGACGAAGACCGCGTGGACCTACACCCGCATCCAGCGCCTCTCCGACGACCCGGGGGAGGGCACCCCGGCGGTCGCCGTCGGCTCCCGGGTCGTGCTGCCCTCGGACGGCGGCACCTACGCGCTCTACTACCTGTTCGGGATGCAGGAGGAGCAGCGCACCATCAACCTCGCCCGCAGCTCCCTGCTCACCTCCGGGGTGCTGCTGCTCCTGCTCACCGGCGGCGTGGTCTGGCTGGTCACCCGGCAGGTCATCAACCCGGTCCGGCTCGCGCGACGCGTCGCCGAGCGGATCGCCTCGGGCCGGCTCGAGGAGCGGATGCACGTCCAGGGCGAGGACGACATCGCCCGCCTGGCCACCTCCTTCAACCAGATGGCCCAGACCCTGCAGCTGCAGATCCGGCAGCTCGTCGAGCTCTCCCGGGTGCAGCGCCAGTTCGTCTCCGACGTCTCCCACGAGCTCCGTACGCCGCTCACCACGGTCCGGATGGCCGGCGACGTCCTGCACGACTCCAAGGAGAGCTTCGACCCGGTCACGGCCCGGGCGGCGGAGCTGCTCCAGAAGGAGCTCGACCGGTTCGAGAACCTCCTCGGCGACCTGCTGGAGATCAGCAGCTTCGACGCCGGCGCGGCCGGGCTCGAGCTCGCCGAGGTCAACGTCGTCGACGTCGCCCACCGGGTGGTCGACCAGTCCGGTCCGGTCGCCGCGCGGCGCGGGGTCGAGCTGGTCCTGGACACGCCCGTCCCGTGCGTCGCCGAGGTCGACGAGCGCCGGGTCGAGCGGGTGCTGCGCAACCTGGTCGGCAACGCGATCGACCACGCGAACGTCCGTGGCGACGCCCGGGTCGTGATCCGGGTCGCCTCCGACACGCACGCGACCGCGGTCACCGTCCGCGACTACGGGGTCGGGCTCGAGCCCGGCCAGGCGGCGATGGTCTTCAACCGGTTCTGGCGTGCCGACCCGGCCCGCGCCCGCACCACCGGCGGCACCGGCCTGGGACTGGCCATCTCGCTGGAGGACGCCCAGCTCCACGGCGGCTGGCTCGAGGTGTGGGGCGCGCCGGAGCAGGGGGCGCAGTTCCGGCTGACCGTGCCGCGCCGTGCCGGGGAGCCCCTGGCGCACAGTCCGCTCCCGCTGGTGCCCGACGACGTGCGCGTCGCGACCCGGGACGGGGACGCCCGGTGAGCGCCGGGAACCGGGTCCGCGTGCTGACGCTCGCCGCCCTCCTCCTGCTCGCCCTGGTCACCGGCTGCACCACGCTCCCGACCACGGGCGAGGTGCACACCCGGCCGGACGCGGACGCGTCCGCGAGCAACCAGGCGCCGTACTTCGTGCCGCCCGGCCCGACGCCGGGCGACGACCGCGAGGGGGTGGTCCGCGGGTTCCTGCTGGCGATGCAGGCCAACCCGCCGAGCACGACCGTGGCGCGGAGCTTCCTGTCGAGCAGCGCCCGCGCGAGCTGGAAGCCCGTCGGCGGCACGATCGTCTACGACTCCTCGTCGGTGGTGACCGAGGGCGACCAGGTCGTCGCGCGGCTCGGCGCCGCGCACCGGCTCGACGCCACCGGCACCTGGGACGCGTCCGCCCCGGCGGGCACGCAGCCGGTCCCGTTCTCGCTGGTGCAGGAGAACGGTGAGTGGCGGATCGACAACCCGCCGAACGCGCTGGCGGTGCCGGCGTCGTACTTCTCCAGCCTGTTCGTGCCGTTCCACCTGTACTTCTTCGACCGGACCGGCACCGTGCTGGTGCCGACCCGGGTGTACCTCCCGCGCGGCGAGCAGACCGCGACCAACCTGGTCCGCGGCATCCTCGCGGGCCCGCCGGCCGGCCTGTCGGGTGTCGTCTCGAGCGCCTTCCCGCCGCGCACGGCCCTCGACCTGGCCGTGGTGGTCAGCGACGAGGGCGTCGCCGAGGTTCCGCTCGGGCCGGACCTGCTCAAGCTGTCCCCGGCCGACCTGAACCGGGCCGTCGTGCAGCTGGCGTGGGCGCTGCGCCAGGTTCCCGGGATCACCCGGATCCGGCTGACCGTCGACGGCGTCACCGTGCCGCTACCGGACGGCCGCTCCGACGTCGGCGTCCTGGAGGGCATCGAGTACGACCCGCTGACCGCGCCGTCCCGCGACCTGGTCGCCGTCGCCGACGGCCGGGTGGTGCAGGAGGACTCCACCGGTAGCACGCCCGTCGGCGGCCCGTTCGGCCGGACCGGCTTCGCGCTGCGCTCGGTCGCGCTCGACGCCGACCGGCACCTGGTCGCCGCGGTCGCCAGCAACGGCCGCCAGGTGTACCGCGCCCCGGACCAGGGCTCCCGGGCGGCGTCCCGGGTCCAGACGTTGCTCACCGGCGGCACGTCGCTGCTGCGCCCGGCCTACGACCGCTTCGGCGGCCTCTGGGTCGTCGACGCGACGGCGCGCGGGGCGGTGGTGCACCTCATCGTCGGCCGCAGCGACCGGGTCGTGCACCTCCCCGGCATCAGCGGGCGCCGGATCAGCGCCTTCACGGTCAGCCGCGACGGCACCCGGTTCGTCGCCGCGCTCGTGGACGCGAACGCCCCCGCCGTCCTGGTCAGCCCGCTGCTGCGCGACGCGGCCGGCCGGTTCGTGCGGGCCGACCCGCCGACCCGGGTGGGCCTGGGCGCCGACGAGGTCGGCCCGATCAAGGACGTGTCGCAGAGCGGAGCCACCACGGTGGCGGTGCTGACCCAGGCCGCCGGCGGCCCGGGCCGGATCGTCTTCGTCGAGATGGACGGCTCGCCGGGGGAGCCCGGGGCCAGGACGCCGGACCTCGTGCCCGGTCAGATCGCGGCGATCGCGGCCAGCCCGGACACGGACCTGACGCTGCGCGTGGTCACCGGGGACCAGCACCTGCTCACCCTCGAGCCGTCCGGGCAGTGGGTGCGGTCGCCGCTGACCGACGTCCTCGCCGCGGCCTATCCCCAGTAGCTCCGCCGCCGCAGTTCTCCCCAGGTGGGCGCCCGGCCACGGTGCCCGGGCCGGCGGGCGGGCACCGTGACCCGGTGCGCGACGCCTGGCTCGACCTGGTCCTCGGTGGCTCCTGCCTGTCCTGCGCCCGCCCCGGGCGTGCGCTCTGCCCCGCGTGCGCGGCGGCTCTCCCGACCGGCGCCGGTCCGGTCCGGCCGGACCCGTGCCCGCCCGGACTGGCGCCGGCGTACGCCGCCGGCCCGTACGCCGACCCGCTGCGCCGCCTCCTCCTGGCGCACAAGGAGCGCGGCCTGCACGCGCTCGCCGGACCCCTCGGTCGGGTGCTCGGGGTCGCGGTCGGCGCCGCACTGGCCCGGACCCCGCCGGACGCGCCGGTCCTGCTCGTGCCGGTGCCCTCGCGACCTTCCGTCGTGCGCGCCCGCGGCCACGACCCGCTCGCGCGCCTGACCCGCGCGGCGGCCGGTCACCTGGCCGGGCACCGTGCCGGGAGCGTCCGGGCGGTACGGCTGCTGCGGCAGCGCCACCGGGTCCGCGACCAGGCGGGCCTGGACGCGGGCGCACGGGCGGAGAACCTCGGCGGGGCCTTCGCGGCACGCCCGGGCTCGCTGCGCCGGCTGGCCGGATCCGGGGAGCCGGTGGTCGCCGTGGTCTGCGACGACGTCCTCACCACCGGGTCGACCTCCCGGGAGGCGCAGCGTGCGCTCGCCGCGGTGGGAATCCCGGTGGCCGGGATCGCGGTGGTCGCGGCCACCCGGCGGACGAGATCGCCCGTCTGATCACGGGATGATCGCCGCGTTCGCTACCCCTTTTCGGTACTGGCGGCTAACGTCTCTACATGGAGTCCGTCCGGGTCCGTGGTTGCGTCAGGCAGGTCACGAACCGGGCATGTCTCGGTGGAGGTCCCGTCCGACAAGCCGATGCCAGTCGCAGGCGAAACGGTCCACGTAAGGCGTTCGCCCCTCGCGGGGCTGCGTCGATCACGGTGCGGCTTAGTCGTAAGTCCTGCCCGGCGTTCCCCGTCAGATACGGGGAAGCGCTGGAGAAGGTCAGTAGTGGCAAAAAGCTGCGAGCGCCTCAGCAGGCGGGTGTGGGGACGAAGACCAGGTCGGCCGGACGGACTCCTTCCTTGCTGCCCGCACGCGGGAGCGTCGGGCGGTAGCCAGCGGGCGGGTCGTCCTGCCCAGAGATCGGGAGGTCTGCATGGACGTTGTGGTCAGCAGTAGGCACTGCGAGGTCTCGGAGCGGTTCCGCGAGCACGTCGAGGAGAAGCTCCTCCGGCTCGAGAAGCACGATCATCGGATCATCCGTGTGGAGGTACTCCTGGAACGAGAGCGCAACGCCCGCCAGCCCGAGCGCCAGATCCGGGTCGAGCTGACCGCGAAGTCGAAGGGCCCGGTCCTGCGCGCGGAGGCGTGCGCCGAGGACAAGATGGCCGCCCTCGACCTCGCCCTCGACAAGATGTCGGCGCAGATGCGCCGCGCTGCCGACCGCCGCAAGGTGCACCGCGGCCAGCACGCTCCCGAGTCCGTGCACCAGGCGATGGCGCGCTCCGCCAACGGCGTCGCCCCGGCGGAGACCGAGGACGAGTTCTCGGTCCACCAGGTCGGCCCGGTGACGGTCGACGGCGACGGCCCGCTCGTGGTCCGCGAGAAGACCCACGCGGCCACCCGGATCACCTTGGAGCAGGCGCTCTACGAGATGGAGCTCGTCGGCCACGACTTCTACCTGTTCGTCGACAAGGAGTCCGAGAAGCCGTCGGTGGTCTATCGTCGGCGTGGATATGACTATGGCGTGATCTCGCTCGACGTGAGCTAGGTCCCGCCCGGGACAGGGGGAGTCCAGATGTCACGCAGTTCCGATGAACGGTCATGGCCGTATGGCCCGTTCGGGCGGTGTCCGTCTGACATGATCAGGTCGTGGCAGCAGACATGACCGGCTCAGAGGCCGTGCGCGTGGTCGTGGTCGACGACCAGGAGCTCTTCCGTCGCGGACTGACCATGCTGCTCGGCGTCGAGGCCGACATCGAGGTCGTCGGCGAGGCCGGCGACGGACTCAGTGCCCTCGACCTGATCGCGGAGACGACGCCGGACGTCGTGCTGCTCGACGTCCGGATGCCGAAGCGCAGCGGGCTCGAGGCGTGCGTCCGGATCAAGGAGATCGCCCCCTCGACGCGCATCATCATGCTGACGGTGAGCGACGAGGAGGGCGACCTCTACGAGGCCGTCAAGAACGGTGCCTCCGGCTACCTGCTCAAGGACTCCTCGATCGACGAGGTCGCCCAGGCGGTCCGTGTCGTCGCGGAGGGACAGTCGCTGATCAGCCCGTCGATGGCCGCCAAGCTGATCGACGAGTTCAAGGAGATCTCCCGGGTCGACCGCGACCAGGGCGGCTCGCCGCGCCTGACCGATCGCGAGCTCGAGGTGCTCCGGCTGGTGGCCAAGGGGCTGAACAACCGCGAGGTCGCCAAGCAGCTGTTCATCAGCGAGAACACGGTGAAGAACCACGTCCGCAACATCCTGGACAAGCTGCAGCTGCACTCGCGCATGGAAGCCGTGATGTACGCCGTGCGCGAGAAGCTCCTCGACATCCCGTAGCCCTTCTGTCCGACCGCGCCGCTAGCCTCGGCCCATGCAGGAGCTGAGCCGCGCCCAGGCACGCCGGATCGCGCTCGCGGCCCAGGGGTTCCTGGACACCCCGCACGCGACCCCGACGATGGCGACGCTGGCCCGGACGCTCCGGCGCACCGGGGTGCTCCAGGTCGACTCGGTCAACGTGCTGCAGCGGGCCCACTACATGCCGCTGTTCAGCCGGATGGGCGGCTACGACACCGACCTGCTGCGGCGGGCGTCCACGGGTCGGGAGCGGCGCCGGCTGGTGGAGTACTGGGCGCACGTCCAGGCGTTCATGCCGGTCGAGCTCTGGCCGCACATGCAGCACCGGATGGAGTCCTACCGGCCGCAGCGCGGCAAGTGGTGGACCGACGCGGTCACTCCCGAGCTGGAGGCCTCGCTGCTCGCCGAGATCGCCGACCGCGGCGCGAGCACGGCGCGTGAGCTCGACGACGGCCTCCCGCGGAGCAAGGAGAACTGGGGCTGGAACTGGTCGGCGACCCGCAAGGCGCTCGACTTCCTCTACGTCGTGGGCGACCTGGCCATCGCCGGGCGCACCAGCCAGTTCGAGGTCCGCTACGACCTCCCCGAACGCGTGCTGCCGGCGGCGGTGCTGGCCCGGCCGGTCCCGGAGCCTGCCGAGGCGCACCGCGAGCTGGTCCGGCGGGCGGCGGCCTCGCACGGCATCGGCACCGAGCCGGACCTGCGCGACTACTTCCGGATGAAGCCGGCCGAGTCGCAGGCGGCGGTGGCATCCCTGGTCGAGGACGGCGAGCTGGTCCCGGTCCGGGTCGAGGGGTCGGCGCGGCCGGCGTACCTGCACGCCGGGGCGCGGGTGCCGCGCCGGGTCCGGGCGCGGGCGCTGCTCAGCCCGTTCGACCCGCTGGTCTGGGAGCGGGCCCGTGCCGAGCACCTGTTCGGCTTCCGCTACCGCATCGAGATCTACGTGCCCGCCGACCAGCGGGAGTTCGGCTACTACGTGCTGCCGTTCCTGCTGGGGGAGCGAATCGTGGCGCGGGTCGACCTCAAGGCCGACCGGGGCGCGCGGGTGCTCCAGGTCAAGGCCGCGTACGCCGAGGAGCACGCACCGCCGGAGACCGCCGCCGAGCTGGCCGCCGAGCTCCGGCTGCTGGCCGACTGGCTCGGACTGGAGGAAATTCACGTCGCATCTCGCGGAGACCTGAGCGTGGTGCTCCGATCCGCCGTACGATCTGCCGACTCGTCCTGATCCCCGAGAGCCGAGAGAGGCCCCGATGCTCCGTTTCGAAGGTGGCCTGGTGCTGCTCTTCCTCGCCCTCGACGTGTTCTGCGTGATCGACCTGATCCAGTCGCGCGAGGACGAGGTCCGCGGGCTGCCGAAGATCGCGTGGCTGCTGCTGATCCTGATCTTCACCCCGATCGGCTCGATCGCCTGGCTGGTGGCCGGTCGCCCGCAGGGCGCCGGGTCGCGGAGCCGCTACGAGCGTGCCGCGCCCGCCTACCCGGAGTACGACCGTCCGGGACGGGCGGCCGGGCTGACCGAGGAGTCCGACGAGGAGTTCCTCCGCCGGGTGCGCGAGCGGGCCGAGGAGCAGCGCCGGAAGGCCGCCGAGGACAAGAGGCGCCGCGAGGCCGAGCAGGACCCCGACGCCACTTCCTAGGCCATCGCGCCGTTCCCGATCAGCTCCTCGAGCCGGTCGGCCGCGGCCTCCCGCCCTCGCAGTCCGCGGATCTCGGCGCCCAACCGCGCGGCCGCGTCCCGGTGCGGGCCGTCGCCGAGCAGCTCCTCGATCACCGGGCGAAGGGTGCCCGGCGAGGACTTCTTCGCCAGCCGGCGTCCGGCGCGAGCGCCAGCATCGTCGTCGAGTGGCCGCCGTGGCAGACGACCATGGAGGCCGTCGGCATCAGCTCGGCGTGCGGGACCCAGCGGTGCGCCTCGGCGTTGCCGGGGAGCCGCAGCGCGGCCGGGTCGACCACCGGGCCGGTGGTGACGACGACCCGGGCCGGGAGGTCGGCGCAGGCGTCGAGCACCCGCTGGAGCGTGGCCGCGATCCCGCTGTAGGCGTAGGTCGACAGGCTGACCAGCACCGTGGGCTCCGCCGGGGCGGCTGGGGCGGCGTCGAGGACCGGACCGGTCCAGGTCAGGTTCGCCGGTGCCGGGCGGGACGCAGCGGGGTCGAGGCTCGGGACCGAGGCGACCAGCCGTGCGGCGGCGCCGTCCAGGCCGGCCCGCCAGTCGACGCCGCGCATCCGGACCAGGAGGCCGATCGGGCCTCGGAGGAGCGACGGCATGAAGCCGTCGAAGAGGTGCTCGACGACGACGTACGGGAGACCGGCGCGACCGAGGGCCCGCATAGCCCCGGGGAGCAGGCAGTCGACGACGACCAGGTCGGCCGCGATCCGCCGCGCCTCGTCGACGACGTCCTGGCCGAGGTCGGCGCCGCCCCAGGTGGCGGCGAGTGCGACCGGGCTGTTGTTGCGCTGGGAGGTGAACGCGCGCGCGGTCGGGTAGCCGGTGAAGGCGAGGCCGGCGTCCGCGACGGTCGCGGCCTGGCCGGCGTGGCCGATGACGTGGACGGTGTGGCCGCGCCGGCGGGCTTCCGCGGCGATGCCGAGCAGCGGCGGGACGTTGCCGCCCCCGTCCCAGGTGACGAACAGGATCCGGGCCATGTCAGGTGTCCTTTGGGTCGGTGGCGGTCGCGAGGACCGCGGCCACCAGGGTGTTCATGCGCCGCTCGGTCTGCGGGCGGGACAGCCCGCGGTCGCGGCGGAGCAGTTTCCAGGTGTAGACGTCGGTGGCGACGACGAGCAGGTCGAGGACCTGCTCGGCGGCGTCGGCCGGCAGCCGGTCGAGGTCGGGGGCGAAGACCTCGGCGACCCAGCGGCGGTGGGTGACCTTGCCGGCGTCGCTCATCTGCCGGACGTGGTCGTAGCTGTTCTCCTGGGCGAGCATGAGGAGCGCGAAGTCGCCGCGCCGCTCGTAGTGGTCGACCAGGACCCGCAGCGCGGCCTCGCGGTCGCCGACCGGGGCGCGGCGCTCGTCGACGATCTCCTCGTTGGCGTACCGGATGCTCGCCTCGATCAGCCCTGCCCGGTTGCCGAACCGGCGCAGCAGCGTCTGCACGCTCACCCCGGCCCGCTCGGCCACGTCGTCCAGGGAGATCTCCGAGCTGAGGCGCTCCGTCTGCAGCTCGAAGGCGGCGCCGAGAATGCGCAGCCGGGTCTCCTCGGCGGCGGCGGCTCGGGCGGTCTGGGTGTACGTGCGGGTCGTTTTCATGTCACTTTCAGTTGAGATGAAAGAGGCATTGATGTCAATGGGCGTGCACGCCAATATCCGGTCGGCCCCGGTTTGCCGCCTGATCGGGCGCCGTTCACGACCTGCTGGGTAGAGTTGGGAGCCGCATCACATGCCACTTCCACTTCCACCGGGAGCCCTGAGAAAACGTGCCTGCCCTCTTCGACAAGATCCTTCGCATCGGCGAGGGGAAGATCCTTCGCCAGCTGGAGACGATCGCCAAGGCGGTCAACTCCATCGAGGAGGACTTCGTGGCGATGTCCGACGCCGAGCTGCAGGGCATGACGGACGAGTTCCGCAAGCGCCTCGCGGACGGCGAGACCCTCGACGACATCATGCCGGAGGCGTTCGCGACCGTGCGCGAGGCCGCCAAGCGGGTCCTCGGTCAGCGGCACTACGACGTCCAGGTGATGGGCGGCGCCGCGCTGCACCTCGGCAACATCGCCGAGATGAAGACCGGTGAGGGCAAGACGCTGGTCTCGACGCTGCCGTCGTACCTCAACGCGCTCGAGGGCAAGGGCGTCCACGTCGTCACCGTCAACGACTACCTCGCGAAGTACCACGCCGAGTGGATGGGCCGCGTGCACCACTTCCTCGGCCTGACCGTCGGCCGGGTGCTGCCGGAGATGACCCCCGCCGAGCGGCGCGAGGCCTACCTCTGCGACATCACCTACGCGACCAACACCGAGCTGGGCTTCGACTACCTGCGCGACAACATGGCGAACGCGCTCGAGGACTGCGTCCAGCGCGGCCACAACTTCGCGATCGTCGACGAGGTCGACTCGATCCTCATCGACGAGGCCCGGACCCCGCTGATCATCTCGGGCCCGACCCAGGACGAGGTGAAGTGGTACGACGAGTTCTCCAAGATCTCGCTGACCCTCGTCAAGGACACCGACTACGAGGTCGACGAGAAGAAGCGCACCGTCTCGATCCTCGAGCCCGGCATCACCAAGGTCGAGGACCACCTCGGCATCGAGAACCTCTACGAGTCGGCGAACACCCCGCTGATCTCCTTCCTGAACAACTCCATCAAGGCCAAGGAGCTGTTCCGCAAGGACAAGGAGTACGTCGTCCTCGACGGCGAGGTGCTCATCGTCGACGAGCACACCGGCCGGCTGCTCGCCGGGCGCCGCTACAACGACGGCCTGCACCAGGCGATCGAGGCCAAGGAGGGCGTCCAGGTTCGCGAGGAGTACCAGACCCTCGCCACCATCACGCTGCAGAACTACTTCCGCCTCTACAGCAAGCTCTCCGGCATGACCGGTACGGCGATGACCGAGGCCAGCGAGTTCGACAAGATCTACAAGCTCGGCGTGGTCCCGATCCCGCCCAACAAGCCGCTCGCCCGCATCGACCAGCCCGACCTCGTCTACCGGACCGAGGAGGCCAAGTTCAACGCGGTCGCCGACGACATCGAGGAGAAGCACCGCAAGGGCCAGCCCATCCTCGTCGGCACCACCTCGGTCGAGAAGTCCGAGCTGCTCGGCTCGCTGCTCAAGAAGCGTGGCGTCCCGCACACCGTGCTGAACGCCAAGGAGCACGAGAGCGAGGCGAAGATCGTCGCGCTCGCCGGTCACAAGGGCGCTGTCACCGTCGCCACCAACATGGCCGGCCGCGGTACCGACATCATGCTCGGCGGCTCCACCGAGTTCCTCGCCGACCAGGAGCTCCGCAGCCGCGGCCTGGACCCGCTCGAGAACCCCGACGAGTACGAGGCCGCCTGGGCCGCGACCCTGGAGAAGGTGAGCGCGCAGGTCAAGGCCGAGCACGACGAGGTCAAGGAGCTCGGCGGCCTCTACGTCCTCGGCACCGAGCGCCACGAGTCCCGCCGCATCGACAACCAGCTCCGCGGGCGCTCCGGCCGCCAGGGCGACCCGGGCGAGTCCCGGTTCTACCTGTCCCTCGAGGACGACCTGCTCCGGCTCTTCAACGCGGCGTTCGTGGAGCGGGTGCTGATCGCGCTCAAGGTGCCCGACGACGTCCCGATCGAGAACAAGTCGGTGACCCGCTCGATCCAGTCCGCCCAGGGCCAGGTCGAGGGCCAGAACTTCGAGTCCCGCAAGAACGTCCTCAAGTACGACGACGTGATGAGCCGGCAGCGCGAGGTCATCTACGGCGAGCGCCGCGAGGTCCTCGAGGGCGCGGACCTGCACGAGCAGATCCGCACGATGATCGACGACGCCGTCACCACCTACGTCACGGCCGCGACCGAGGGCTTCGGCGAGGAGTGGGACCTGGAGGCGCTCTGGACGGCGCTCGGCACGCTCTACCCGGTCTCGCTGAACCTCGACAAGGTCGTCGCGGACGCCGGCGGCAAGGAGGGTCTGGACCGCGACGAGCTGCTGGCCGACCTCAAGGCCGACGCCCAGGCGGCGTACGACGCCCGCGAGGAGCAGATCGGCAGCGACGTCATGCGCGAGCTCGAGCGGCGCGTGCTGCTCTCGGTGCTCGACCGCAAGTGGCGTGAGCACCTCTACGAGATGGACTACCTCCGCGAGGGCATCGGGCTGCGCGCCTACAGCCAGCGCGACCCGCTGGTCGAGTACCAGCGCGAGGGCTTCGACATGTTCATCGCGATGAAGGAGGGGATCCGCGAGGAGACCGTCGGCTACCTGTTCAACCTGGAGGTCCAGGTCGAGGAGCCCGCCGAGGAGTACGCCGACGTGGAGGTCCCCGAGGGCATGGAGATCGAGCCGGGCCACGAGGGCCACTCGCACCCGCCGATCTTCCGCCCGATCGGGTCCGGCGCGATCGCGGCGGCCGAGGCCGAGGCCGAGGCGCACCGGGTCGCGTTCACCGCGAAGGGCCTGGAGGCCCCGAAGGCGCCCACGCACCTCACCTACGCGGGTCCGAGCGAGGACGGCGGCGTCGAGGTGCGCGGGGAGACCGTGACGAACGCCGACGACCCGTTCGCGAACGTGGGCCGCAACGAGCAGTGCCCGTGCGGCTCGGGCAAGAAGTACAAGCAGTGCCACGGGGCGCCGAACGCGACGGGTATGACGACCCGCGCCGGAGGCTGAGCACCGGAGCGACGAGAACGGCCCGCCGGGATTCCCGGCGGGCCGTTCCGCGTCCTGGCGGCGATCAGCCGAACTGGAGGACGCTGCACCTCCACCGGCCCTCGATGAGCTCGATCCGGGCGGCGATCGCGCGGGAGCGGGCGCCGTGGCGGACGTGGATGCTGATCTCGGCGGCCTCGGGGTGGGGGCGGGACAGGTGGACGCTGCGGACCTGGGCGCGGAGCCGGCGGACCCGCTGCTGGGGCGGGGTGGTGCGCTGCAGCGCCTGGGAGCGGCGCAGCATGTCGGCGTACACCTCGTCGGTGGTCCACCGCATCAGCTGGTGGACGCCGCGGTCGCCGCCGATCACCTCGACGACGGCCTGGGCGAACCGGGCCGCGAACCGGTCGAGCTCGGTCTCGTCGCCGGTGACCAGCCGGAGGCGCGGGCGCTCGCCGGAACCGGACGGGTCGGCCTCGAAGGCGAGCTTCTCCTGGGTCGTGGCGATCGGGACGACGTGCTCGCCGCGGTCGATCGGCAGGGCGACGACCGAGGCGATACCGCGCGGTGGTGTCGGTGGCGGGAACGGGGGGACGACGGCGAGAGCGGTGAGTTTCATGGTTCCTCCGAGTAGGTGTCCGTGACGCGCCGAGCCCGGGAAGGGCACAGCGCCTCACTGGTGAGGACACGCCAGCGGGCCGCATCGCACGCGAAACCGACGCAAAAGGGCCCGAATCAGGGGGTCGCGGGGCCCGGCGACCGCGTCACAGCGTGATCCGCCCGGTCCACAGCCCGACCGCCCCGACCACCCCGCCGACGACGATCACGGCGCACAGCACCATCTCGGTGGGGGAGAAGATCCGCCGGCCGTGCTCGCTGCGGGCCTTCACGTAGAGCAGCGTCGCGGGGGCGAGCAGGACGGTCGCCAGCAGCAGGAATTTCAGTCCCGCGGCGTCGAAGAGGAAGAGCGTGTACGCCGTCGCGATCCCGGCGCAGACCGCCTCCTTGGTCCGCTCCCGCGGCGCGACGTCGCCGTACGCCTCTCCGGTGAGCGTGATCTTGAGCGCGTACGCCGCCGCCAGGAAGTACGGGATCAGAGCCAGGCTGGTGGAGAGGTCGAGCATGAAGTTCAGCGCGTCGGTGAGCACCAGCGTGGCCGCCAGCAGCGCCTGGATCGCCAGCGAGGTGACCACGAGCGCCGTGATCGGGGTGCCGTTGCCGTTCTCCTGGCCGAGGAACTCCGGGAAGTCCTCGTTGCGGGCAGGCACGTACATCACCTCGGCGGCCATCAGCGTCCAGGCCAGGTAGGCGCCGAGTACGGAGACGATCACGGCCACGCTGATGAAGACCTCGCCCCAGTCGCCCACGACGGACTCGAAGACGCCGATCATCGACGGCTGCCGGGTGGCGGCGAGCTCGGGCTGCGGCACCACCGAGTAGCTCGACAGCGTCACCAGGGAGAAGAGCGAGAGCACGCTGAGGAAGCCCAGCACCGTGGCCCGGCCGACGTCCGAGCGCTTCTTCGCGTAGCGCGAGTAGACGCTGGCGCCCTCGATACCGATGAACACGAACGTCGTGATCAGCATCGTGTTGCGGACCTGCTCGTTGAGGTTGCCCAGGTCGCCGTACCCGTACGCCGTCCAGTTGTCGGCGAACACCCCGGCGTCGAAGTTCACGAACAGCACGACGATGAAGACCAGGATCGGGATGATCTTGAAGACCGTCACGATCCGGTTGATCACCGCCGCGTCCCGGACACCCTTGGCGATCAGGTAGTGGAAGAGCCAGACCCCGGCGGTGGAGAGGGTGGCCGCGAGCACGGTGTCCCCGTCGCCGAAGCCGTCGAAGAAGGTGCCCAGCGTGGCGCCGATGAACACCCAGTAGAAGGTGTTCCCGGCGACGGTGCTGGCCCAGAACCCGATCGCGGAGTTGAAGCCCGCGTAGTCGCCGAAGCCGGCCTTCGCGTAGATGAAGACACCGGAGTCGAGGTCGGGCTTGCGGATCGCCAGGTTCTGGAAGACGAACGCGAGCATCAGCATGCCGGTCCCCGCGATCGCCCACGCGATCAGCGATCCGAGGATGCCGGTGGCGACGCCGAACCGGGCCGGCAGCGAGAAGACCCCGGCGCCGACCATGCCGCCGACGACCATCGCGGTCAGCGTCGGGAGCGTCAGCTTCGCGACGGCCTTGCCGGTCGTCGGGACCTCGGTCTCCGCGGTGCTCTCCGCGCTCATCTCGTCTCCTCGCTAGAAGTCGATCGGGTCCCGCGAGATCGGGCAGGTCATGCAGTGCCCGCCGCCGCGGCCACGGCCGAGCTCGGCGCCGACGATCGTGACCACCTCGACGCCCGCCTTGCGCAGCAGCGTGTTGGTCACCGTGTTCCGGTCGTAGGTGAAGACCACGCCCGGTTCGACGGCGACGGCGTTGTTGCCGCTGTCCCACTGCTGGCGCTCGGACTGGTAGGCGTCGCCGCCGGTCTCGATCACCTGCAGGCCGGGCAGGCCCAGCGACCGGGCGACCACGTCGACGAACGGGTCGGACTCGTCGGTGACGTGCACGCCGCCCTGGTCGCCGGGACCCGACGGGCGCAGGGTGAACGGGTGCACCGCGTCCATGATCGTGGGGAAGAGCGTGACGATGTCGCGGTCGGCGAAGGTGAAGACGGTGTCGAGGTGCATCGCCGCGCGCAGCTTCGGCATCCCGGCGACCACCACCTGCTCGGCGGCGCCCTGGGCGAAGAGTGCGGCCGCGACCTGGGTGATCGCCTGGCGGGAGGTGCGCTCGCTCATCCCCATCAGCACGACGCCGTTGCCGACCGGCATGATGTCGCCGCCCTCGAAGCTGGCCTGGCCCCAGTCGAGCTCGGGGTCGCCCCACCAGACCGTCGAGCCGACGAAGTCCGGGTGGAAGGTGTAGATCGCCTTGTAGATCAGGGTCTCGTCGTGACGGGCCGGCCAGTAGAGCGGGTTCATGGTGAGGCCGCCGTACAGCCAGCAGGTGGTGTCCCGGGTGTAGAGCGTGTTCGGCAGCGGCGGCATCAGGTACTCGCGCGCGCCGGTCGACTCGCGAGCCAGGGCGAGGTAGTCCGAGCGGAAGTCCTCGGGCAGGTCGGAGGTGGCCAGGCCGCCGATCAGGTACTCGGCGAGCTCGGCCTCGGTGATCGACTCCAGGTAGGCCCGGGTTCCGTCGATCAGGCCGATCCCGACCTGGTTGGGCACGATCTTGCGGTCCAGGACCCAGTCCTTGGCGCCGGGCACCGCGAGGGTCTCGGCGAGCAGGTCGTGCAGCTCGACGACCTCGACGCCGCGGTTGCGCAGCTTGTTGACGAAGTCGGCGTGGTCGCGCTGGGCGTTCTCCACCCAGAGGACGTCGTCGAACAGGAGGTCGTCGGCGTTGGTCGGCGTGAGCCGGCGGTGCGCCAGGCCGGGCCGGCAGACCAGCACCTTCCGCAGCCGGCCCACCTCGGAGTGGACGCCGTAGGAATCGGACGGACGGGCACCGGCAGCAGACATCGGGGTCGCCTTTCGCGCACGGAAGAATCAGCCGACCCAGGCAACGTACGAGATGAGGCTGCAGGCCGCCACCCCCCGATACGGGTGACCGCCCGGGGCTACGCGCCGAAGAGCAGGTACAGGCCGGTCGACGTGTAGAGCACCATCACGAGCAGGAGTCCGAGCTGGCCGGTCACCTGGTGCCGCTTCGGCAGGATGGTGAGCGCCTTGTCGTGCGCGGCGACGACGCCGACGATGTGCCCGCCGACGACGGCGAGGACCTTGATGCAGGCCAGTGTGGTCGGGTGGAACGACAGCCAGTAGTTCACCGACCAGTTCGCGGTGCCGAGGAGGTTCGAGCCGTTGACCATCGGGTCGCTCAGCTGCAGCACCGTCGTCTGGCCCTGCTCGACGAAGTAGCTCAGGTAGTGCGCGGTCATGTAGCCGACGATGATCGGGATCACCGAGTGCGCGAACAGGGCGGGGAGCGCGCGCCGGGTCGGGGCGTGCGGTGAGTCCGGATCCACCCCGGTGGTCATGGTCGCGACCGTGAAGGTGATCCCGATGGTCGCGCAGAACACGAGCAGCGCGACCGTGTTGATCGCGACCACGTCGACGTCGAGCCTGCCCACGAAGTTCACCCAGCGCAGGGTGTCCTTGTAGGAGTCGAAGGCGGTCGAGCCGAAGAGCACGGCGACCACCGCGACCAGGCCGGGCAGCGGGCGCGTGGTGGCGAGGTTGGCCAGCGGGCTGCGGAAGACCAGCACGCCCTTGCTGGTGCGGCCCCAGAACGACAGCTTGGCGAGCAGGCTGGAGTACACCTCGAACGGGTCGGCACGTTCGAACCAGGTGTCGCCGAAAATCGCGGCGCCGACCAGCATCACCGCCAGGTAGATCGCCAGCCACAACCGCACCGGCCCGATGTACGCCGACTGCGGGTTGACCAGCTCCTGCCAGACGAACGCGAACAGCCCGGCCGCGGCCGGCCAGTACCCGAGGCGCGCCGGGTAGGTGTACATGCCCTTGGCGGGGTCACCGCCGGTCGCCTTGGCGATCAGCGCGTTCAGGGTCCGGACCGGGTTGATCGCGTAGTAGAACCGGCCGAACAGCAGCGAGGCCGGGACGATGCCGACCCAGAGCAGCACGTAGAAGGTGCCGAACACCGGGTTGGTGACGAGGTCGGGCCCGGACAGCAGCGCCCAGGTCAGGTACGCCGCGAACGCGAGCCCGAGGCCGCGCAGGGTCCACCGGTAGCCGGGGCTGTCGAGCAGCCCGGCCAGGCCCGCCGGGACCGGCCGGCCGCCGGCACGCATCGCCTCCGGCTCGTAGCGCGGGGAGCGCCAGGCCAGGATCAGCACGCAGAACGAGATCACCAGCGCCGCGGTGCCGCCGGCGATCGCCAGCGGCGCCGGGACCGGCAGGTCCTTCGCGCCGCCGAGGCCGTGCATCGGGACCAGCGGCCCCGCGATCAGCGGGGCCACCGGTGACAGCGCCACCTACTTGACCTCGAGCTGCACGACCAGCGTGCCGAGCTGCTCGATCTCCGCCTCGACCACGCCGGGCTTGCTGATCGTGATCTGGGCCTGGGAGGTGCCGGCCGGGTACTGGATCGCCTGCGCGGGGGAGCTGTGCACGTGCAGCTCGCCGGCGGTGTCCGCGTCGATCTGGAAGACGACCGGCTGGCCGGGCTTCACCTCGACCTTCACGCCGGACGGCGTCACCGTCTCGCCCTGGACCTTGACCGGGATCACCTTCGCGTCGGCGGCCGGGCTCGGCGCCTGCGCCTGCGGGGTGGCGCTCAGCTCGGTGTCCGGCTGGGTGCGCGGGCCGTCGTTCGAGTCGCTGCCGCAAGCGGTCAGCGAGAGCGAGAGAGCGGCCGCGGCACCGAGAACGGTGAGCAGGCGGACCGGACGTGCGTGCATGTGTCCTCCATCGGTCAAGACGAGCGGGCACACCTGTGGGTGCTCTGCCAGAATCCCATGAGGGGCTGAGAAGGTCCTGAGGGGTCCCGGATCCGGGACCACGGGCGGCACTGTGGAGGCGGACACTGATGAGCGAGCGGCTGCGGAGCAGCGACCTGGCCCTGCTGGCCGCGGACACCTCGCGGACGCCGATGCACAACGCGACCCTGGAGATCTTCGACCCGGGCGAGTCCGGCTTCGGCTACGAGGCCCTGATCGCGCACATCGAGGACCGGATCACGTTCGTGCCGCGGTACCGGCAGGCGATCCGCGGTGTGCCCGGACGGCTGGCCAACCCGGTCTGGGTCGACGACCCGGACTTCGACCTCGGCTACCACGTGCGCCGCTCCGCGCTGCCGCGTCCGGGCACGCTGGAGCAGCTGCGCGAGCTGACCGCGCGGATCATGTCCCGGCCGCTGGACCCGAGCCGCCCGCTCTGGGAGGTCTACTTCGTCGAGGGACTCGAGGGCGGCCGGGTCGCGGTGCTCTCCAAGTCCCACCAGATCCTGGTCGACGGGATCGGCACCGTGGACCTCGGCCAGGTGCTCCTGGACGTCGACCCCGGCCCGCGGCACCTGGTGCACGAGGACTGGCGGCCCGAGGCCGAACCGTCCCAGGCCAGCCTGGTCCTCGACGCGCTCGCCGAGAACGCCCGCGACCCGCGGACGGCGCTGAGCACCGTCGGCGGCGCCGCCCGGACCGTCACCGAGGGCGTCGGCACCCTGCTCGGCCGCGTCGGCTCGATCGCCGGCGCGCTCTCCAACCGCCGCACCGCCCCGGACAGCCCGTTCAACGTCGACCCGTCCGAGCAGCGCCGGGTGGTGCTGGTGCGGACCGCGCTCAAGGACTACCGCAAGGTCCGCCGGGTGCACGGCGGCACCGTCAACGACGTCGTCCTGGCGACCGTGACCGGCGCGATCCGGGGCTGGCTGATGACCCGCGCCGAGGCCGTCAACAGTGGCCGCCGGATCAAGGCGCTGGTGCCGATGAGCGTCATCGACGAGGACCTGGAGCCCACCTCGCTCGGCTCCCAGGTGATCGGCCACCGGGTCGACCTGCCGATCGGGGAGGCCTCGCCGGTGATCCGGCTGCACCAGGTCTCCTACGCGCTCAAGGCGCACAGCGAGACCGGGCGGGCCGTCGCCGCGGACCGGATCGCCGGCGTCGCCGGGTTCGCGCCGACCACCTTCCACGCGCTCGGCTCGCGGGTCGCCGCCGCCGAGGCGCAGGGGGTGAACCTGGTAATCACGAACGTGCCGGGCCCGCAGTTCCCGATGTACATGGCGGGCGCGGAGATGGTCGAGACCTACCCGGTCCCGCCGTTGATGAAGGGCTTCTCGCTGGCCATCGGCGTGACGTCGTACGACGGCGGGGTGTACTACGGCATCACCGCGGACCGCGACGTGCTGCCCGACGTCGACGTCCTCGGCCAGTGCCTGCGGGAGTCGCTCGACGAGCTCGTGGACAGCTCCAGCGACACCCGGCCCCGGGCCCCGCGCGGACGGAAGAAGCCGTGAGCGTCCGGGTCTACGTGCCGGCCACCGTCGGGCTGCTCGCCGACTACCACGACGCCGGTCGGGTGCCCCCGCAGGCCGAGCGCCTGGTCGCCGCGGACGAGTCCGAGGAGGCCGAGTACGACGCGCTGTCCGCGGCGGCCGACGCCTCGGCGCTGCTGGTCGGCGACCGCGGCCGCCGGGTCGTGCTGGTCGCGGAGGTCGCCGACGAGGACGCCGCCTTCGCGATGACCGAGGTGGTCGCGGTGCACGTCGACACCGAGCCGGTGGACCTCGCCGGCGGTTTCGACGACCTCCCGGACCTCGGCTGGTTCGCGACGCAGGAGATCGCCGACCTGGTCGTCTAGGGCGACCGGCGGTTTCTCCCGGTCCGCACCGCATGGCAACATCGCAGCCATGGACGCGATCACCCACACCCCGGCTCCCACCAACGAGCCGAACCTGGACTACGCCCCGGGCAGCCCCGAACGGGACGCCCTGGAGGCCGAGCTCAAGCGCCTCGCCGCGCGCACCATCAACCTCCCCGCCACGATCGGCGGCAGGCGACGGATGGGCGGTGGGGCGGAGTTCACGGTGGTCCAGCCGCACGACCACGCGTCGGTGCTCGGCGTCTCGAAGCACGCCACCACCGCGGACGCCGAAGCCGCGGTCCGTGCCGCCGCGAAGGCCGCTCCCGGCTGGCGCGCGCTGCCGTTCGACGAGCGCGCCGCGATCCTGCTGAAGGCGGCGGACCTGCTGGCCGGCCCCTGGCGGGCCCGGATCAACGCGGCCACCATGCTCGGCCAGTCGAAGACCGCCTGGCAGGCGGAGATCGACAGCGCCTGCGAGCTGATCGACTTCTGGCGGTTCAACGTGCACTACGCCCGGCAGATCCTGGCCGAGCAGCCGATCGCCAACAGCAAGGGCATCTGGAACCGCACCGACCACCGCCCGCTGGAGGGCTTCGTCTACGCGATCACCCCGTTCAACTTCACCGCGATCGCCGGCAACCTGCCGACGGCCCCGGCGCTGATGGGCAACACCGTGATCTGGAAGCCGTCGCCGACCCAGCAGTTCGCCGCACACCTGACGATGCAGCTGCTCGAGGAGGCCGGGATGCCGCCGGGCGTGATCAACCTGCTCCCCGGCGACGGCATCGACGTCTCGAAGGTGCTGCTCAACCACCCCGACCTTGCCGGCATCCACTTCACCGGCTCGACCCCGACGTTCCAGCACCTGTGGCGGACGGTGGGGGAGAACCTGACGTCGTACCGGTCCTACCCGCGGATCGTCGGCGAGACCGGCGGCAAGGACTTCGTGCTGGCGCACCCGTCGGCCGACGTCGACGTGCTCCGGGTCGCGCTGGTGCGCGGCGCGTTCGAGTACCAGGGCCAGAAGTGCTCGGCGGCCTCGCGCGCCTACGTCCCGAAGAGCCTGTGGAAGAAGCTGCGCGACCCGCTGGTCGCCGAGACCGAGGGCCTGGCGATGGGCGACGTGCGGGACCTGTCGAACTTCATGGGCGCGGTGATCGACGACCGTGCCTTCGCCAAGCACAAGGCCGCGATCGCGCGGGCCAAGCGCTCGCCCAGGCTCCAGGTCGTCGCCGGCGGTCAGACCGACGACTCGGTCGGCTACTTCGTCCGGCCGACGATCGTGACCTCGACCGACCCGACCGACCAGATGTTCTCGACCGAGTACTTCGGGCCGATCCTCGCCGTGCACGTGTACGACGACGCCCGGTTCGAGAAGGTCGCCGACCAGCTCGAGTCCTTCGCGCCGTACGCGCTCACCGGGGCGATCCTGTCGCAGGACCGGCAGGCGATCGACTGGGCCAGCGAGCGCCTGCGGTTCGCGGCCGGCAACTTCTACGTCAACGACAAGCCGACCGGTGCGGTCGTCGGGCAGCAGCCGTTCGGCGGGGCCCGGGCGTCCGGCACGAACGACAAGGCGGGCTCGGCGGACAACCTGCGCCGCTGGACCTCGCCGCGCTCGATCAAGGAGACGTTCGTCCCACCCACCTCGGTGGGCTATCCCCACATGGACTGAGGCAGGGCAGACTGGTTCCGTGACCGTCACCGAGACAGCGACCGTGATCCTCGAGCACCTGGGCAAGCTGCACGCCTACGAGCACGTCCTGGTCCTGGTGCTCGCCTTCGGTCCGCTGCTCCTGCTCGGCGTCACCATCTGGATCGCCGGCCGCCGGGAACGGGCCGAGGAGGACTAGCGGTCGAGCCAGGCCGTCCCGACCTTGTTCTCGGCCTTGAGCGCCTTGAGCAGCATGTCGCCGATGAAGCCCTCGAGCTTCCCGCCGATGAGGGGGATCGAGACCTTGGCCTCGACGTCCACGGTCTCGGTCACCCCGGTGGCGTCCGCGACCAGGGCGATGGTGCCCTTCATCTCGCCGGGCTTGCCGGGGATGGTCACCGTGAGCCGCCCCGCGACCGGGGAGGACCACTCCTCCTCCTGCAGGATGTTGATCTCGTCGCCGACGAGCTTGCGGGCGAACGACGGCACGTGGTCGGCGGGCCGGTGCTGGTCGACCTTGACCGTCATGCCGGCGCCGGCCGGGACGATGGTGACGGTCCGGCGGGGGTAGCGCTGGTACTCGCAGACCTCCTCGCGGAAAGCAGGGTCGGCGAGCATCGCGTGGACCTGCTCCAGGGTGGCGCCGTCGTACCGGAGCTCGTGCTTGATCCGCTTGCCCATCAGCGCTCTCCCGCCAGCCAGGCGGTGCCGACGGCCTGCTCCTTGTCGAAGCCCTCGGTGGTGAGGTCGACGACCAGCTTCTCCAGCTTGCCGCCGATCAGCGGCACCGACGCCTTGACGTCGAGGTCGTAGGTCAGCGTGCTGCCGGCGCCGGCCGCGGTGATCGCGATGCTGCCGGCCATCGAGGTGGGCTTGCCCGGCGTCTCCACGACGTACGTCGCGCTCAGCCCGGTCCAGACGGCGGTGTTGATCGCCCGGGTGGACTCGCCGACGAATTTCTTCGCGAACGAGGGCACGCCCTGGACGGCCTGCTCCTGGTCGACGACGACGGTGGTGTCGTCCCCGGCGGTGGAGACGGTGGCGGCGCTGGAGAGCGCACCGGTCGCGACGGCGACCTGGTCCCAGTAGGCCGGATCGGTCATCATCGCGCGGACGTCGTCGGGGGACGCGGCGTAGGAGAGCACGTGGCGCAGCTTCATGGGGGTCATCATGTCGTACCGGCGATGGCTTACGTTGGATCCATGGAGGCCACGGACCAGAACACGGAGAGCTTCGTCAGCTTCGGCGAGGACGGCGCGCTGCTCACCTACGGCAGCTACCTGAGGCTGGCAGACCTGCTCGACGCCCAGCACCTCGAGTCCGACCCGCCGGCGCACGACGAGCTGCTGTTCATCACGATCCACCAGGTCTACGAGCTCTGGTTCAAGCAGCTGCTGCACGAGGCCGAGTCGGTCCGCGACGCGCTGATGGCCACCGACGCGGCCAGCGGGGGTCGCGACCTCTGGTTCGCGCGGCACCTGCTCACCCGGATCCACGTGATCGAGCGCGTCCTGGTCCAGCAGGTCGACGTGCTGGAGACGATGACCCCGCAGGACTTCCTGGAGTTCCGCCAGCGGCTGGCGCCGGCGAGCGGCTTCCAGTCGGTGCAGTTCCGGGAGCTGGAGTTCCTCTCCGGCGCCAAGGACGCCACCTACGTGGACCGGTTCAAGGGCATCACCGACGTGGAGAACGCCCGGCTGGCCCGGCGGCTGGAGGAGCCGAGCCTGTGGGACGGGTTCGTGCACGTGCTCGGCCAGGCCGGCCTGGACACGTCCTCGGACGAGGCGATCACGGCGTCGGTGCGGACCGCCGCCCACGACCGCTCGTCGTACGCCGACCTCTGGGGCCTGGCCGAGGCGCTGCTCCAGCACGACGAGCTGGCGGCGGCCTGGCGCGGCCGGCACGTGGTGATGGTGGAGCGGATGATCGGCGGGAAGGGCGGGACCGGCGGCTCCAGCGGGGCCGACTACCTGCGCAGCCGGCTGGCGATGAAGTACTACCCGCTGCTCTGGGACCTGCGCTCGGCGCTGTGAGCCTGCGCTCCGCGGGAAGTCGTCTCGTTTCCGAGACGAAGCCGGGCGCGGCGTTTGTTGTCGCGCCCGCCGCACGGTCCTAGCCTCGGAGGTGGGCACAACGGCGTGCCCCGATGATGCGGTAGAGGTGGTTCGAGGGTGCCCACAACCCTGGACGAAGGTCGGTCGGAGTTCCTGGCGCGCCTGGTCGCGTACGCCGAGAAGCGGCCGCCGACGGGGATCAACGGCCTGTCGGTCCCGACCCTGCTGCGGGCCTACTACAAGCACGCCGCGCTCGAGGACCTCGACACCCGCACCGAGGTCGACCTGTACGGCGCCGTCGCCCACCAGCTCCGCACCGGGGCCGAGCGTCCGCAGGGGACCGCGGCCATCAGGATCTACACGCCGACCATCCCGGTCGAGGGCTGGTCGGCCGGCGGCCACACCGTCGTCGAGGTCGTCACCGACGACATGCCGTTCCTCGTCGACTCGGTGTCGATGGCGCTGGACCGTGCCGGCCACGGCGTCCACCTCGTCATCCACCCGCAGCTGATCGTCCGCCGCGACGTCGCCGGCCACCTCCAGGAGGTGATCGACAGCGACCACCCCGACGTCGCCCTCGACCTGGGTTCGCACGACCTGGGCCGCGAGTCCTGGATGCACCTGGAGATCGACCGGATCGCCGACGACGAGATCGGGCCGCTCACCGCGACCCTGGAGAAGGTCCTCTCCGACGTCCGGGAGGCCGTCGAGGACTGGTCCAAGATGCACGCGCGGCTCGACGCGCTCGTCGCCGAGATCACCGCCGACCCGCCGCCGCTGGACCCGGACGAGGTGGCCCAGGGGGCGGCGTTCCTGCGCTGGCTGGGCGAGGACCACTTCACCTTCCTCGGCTTCCGCGAGTACGTGCTCGAGCGGAACGGCGAGAACGAGGAGCTCCTCGCGGTCCCCGGCACCGGGTACGGCATCCTCCGTGCCGACCCGACCGACTCGCCGGTGCTGCCGCCGCGGGTCGCGGCGAAGGCCCGCGAGAAGACCCTGCTGGTGCTGGCGAAGGCGAACTCGCGCTCCACCGTGCACCGCTCGGTCCCGCTGGACTACGTCGGGGTCAAGAAGTTCGACGAGAACGGCGACGTGGTCGGCGAGCGCCGGTTCCTCGGGCTGTTCTCCTCGGCGGCGTACACCGAGTCGGTGACCCGGATCCCGCTCGCCGGCGAGAAGGCGCGCGCCGTGATCGCGCAGGCCGGCTTCGAGCCGATGAGCCACGCCGGCAAGGCGATGCTCGACGTGCTGGAGACCTACCCGCGCGACGAGATCTTCCAGACCTCGGTGGCCGACCTGGTCCCGATCGCGACCACGGTGATGCACACCCGCGAGCGACGCCAGCTCAAGCTCTTCCTCCGCCGCGACGTCTACGGCCGCTACTGGTCCGTGCTCGTCTACCTGCCGCGCGACCGCTACAACACCGCGGTCCGGGAGCGGATCGCGTCCATCCTGCAGACCCAGCTCCACGGCGAGTCCCTCGAGTACACCGCGCACGTCGGCGACTCGTACGCGGCCCGGCTGCACTTCGTCGTCCGGCCGGCCGCGGGGGCCGAGCTCGGCGACGTAGACGCCGCCGACCTGGAGCGACGCTGCGCGGAGGCGGCCCGGTCCTGGCGCGACGACTTCAGCGCTGCCGTCATCGCCGAGTACGGCGAGGAGAACGGCACCCGGCTCGCCCGGAAGTACGCCGCCTCGTTCCCGGAGGCCTACAAGGAGGACTACCTGCCCCGCACCGGTGCCGCCGACGTCGGCCGCCTGGAGGAGCTGGCGGCCCGGGACGGGGCGGAGGGGATCGCGCTCTCGCTCTACGAGGAGGTCGGCGCCGCGCCGGGCGAGGCCCGGCTGAAGGTCTACCGGGTGGGTCCGCGGCTCTCGCTGTCCCAGGTGCTCCCGGTGCTCTCCGCGATGGGCGTCGAGGTCGTCGACGAGCGGCCCTACGAGCTCGAGGGACTGCCGCAGGAGTCCTACGTCTACGACTTCGGGCTGCGCCGTCCCGGCGGGATGCCGGACAGGGCCCGCGAGCTCTTCCAGGACACCGTGATGGCGGTCTGGGACGGCCGCAACGAGACCGACGGGTTCAACGCGCTGGTGCTCGCGGTCGGGCTGACCTGGCGGCAGGCGCTGCTGCTGCGCGCCTACGCCAAGCACATGCGCCAGGGCGGGTCGCCCTTCGCGCAGGACTACATCGAGGACGCGCTCCGCAACAACATCGACATCACCCGGCTGCTGGTCCAGCTCTTCGAGGCGCGCTTCCGGCCGCTCAAGCAGGGGGCCGAGGTCGACGCCGACGGCGAGTCGCGGCAGGCCGCCTGCGACGTGCTGGCCGAGCGCATCCTGGCGAACCTCGACGACGTCAGCAGCCTCGACCACGACCGCATCCTGCGCTCCTACCTGACCGCGATCCGGGCGACGCTGCGCACCAATTTTTTCCAGGACGACGCCACCGGGAAGCCGCACCCCTACGTCTCCCTCAAGCTCGACCCGTCGGCGATCCCCGACCTGCCCGAGCCGCGGCCGAAGTTCGAGATCTTCGTCTACTCCCCGCGCGTCGAGGGCGTGCACCTGCGCTTCGGCGCGGTCGCCCGCGGGGGCCTTCGCTGGTCGGACCGCCGCGACGACTTCCGGGCCGAGGTGCTCGGCCTGGTGAAGGCGCAGATGGTCAAGAACACCGTGATCGTGCCGGTCGGCGCGAAGGGCGGCTTCTTCGCCAAGATGCTGCCGGACCCGGCGGACCGCGAGGCCTGGATGGCCGAGGGGATCGCCTGCTACAAGACGTTCATCGCCGGCCTGCTCGACGTCACCGACAACCTGGTCGACGGACCCGAGGGCAGGGTCGTGGTGCCGCCGCGGCAGGTGGTCCGGCACGACGGGGACGACCCGTACCTGGTGGTCGCCGCCGACAAGGGCACCGCCACCTTCAGCGACATCGCGAACGCCGTCTCGGCCGACTACGGGTTCTGGCTCGGCGACGCCTTCGCCTCCGGCGGCTCGGTCGGCTACGACCACAAGGCGATGGGCATCACCGCCCGCGGCGCCTGGGTCTCGGTACGCCGGCACTTCCGCGAGATGGGCGTCGACTGCCAGGCCCAGGACTTCACCTGCGTCGGCATCGGCGACATGTCCGGCGACGTCTTCGGCAACGGGATGCTCTGCTCCGAGCACACGAAGCTGGTCGCCGCCTTCGACCACCGCGACATCTTCCTCGACCCGGACCCGGACCCGGCCGTCTCCTTCGCTGAGCGGCGCCGGCTCTTCGCGCTGCCACGGTCCTCCTGGAAGGACTACGACACCGCGCTCATCTCCGAGGGCGGCGGCGTCTACCCGCGGACCGCGAAGTCGATCCCGCTGAGCCCGCAGGTCCGGGCGGCCCTCGGGGTCGAGGCGACCGCGATGACGCCGGCCGAGCTGATGAAGGCGATCCTGCTGGCCCCGGTCGACCTGCTCTGGAACGGCGGCATCGGCACCTACGTCAAGGCCGCCACCGAGTCGCACGCGGACGCCGCGGACAAGTCCAACGACGCGATCCGGGTCGACGGCGGCCAGCTCCGGGCCCGGTGCGTGGGGGAGGGCGGCAACCTCGGCTTCACCCAGCGCGGCCGGATCGAGTACGCCGTCCACGGGTGCGGCGGCAGCGGCGGCCGGATCAACACCGACTTCATCGACAACAGCGCCGGCGTGGACACCTCCGACCACGAGGTGAACATCAAGATCCTGCTCGACCGGGTGGTCGCCGCCGGCGACCTGACCGGCAAGCAGCGCAACGAGCTGCTCGCCTCGATGACCGACGAGGTCGGCGACCTGGTGCTCACCGACAACTACGACCAGAACCTGGCCCTGGCCAACGCCGTGGCCCAGGCCCCGGCGCTGCTGCACGTGCACGAGGACTGGATGCGGACGCTGGAGCGCCGCGACCTGCTCAACCGCGAGCTGGAGGCGCTGCCGAGCCGCCGCGAGGTGGCGGGGAGGATCGAGCGCGGCGAGGGGCTCAGCGGTCCCGAGCTGGCGGTGCTGCTGTCCTACACCAAGATCGTGCTCGCCGAGGACCTGCTCGACTCCGACATCGCCGACGACCCGTTCCTGCGCGGCGACCTCTACGCCTACTTCCCGAGCAAGATGCGCCAGGACTACCGCAAGGCGATGGAGGAGCACCCGCTGCGCCGGGAGATCGTCGTCACCCAGCTGGTCAACGACCTCGTCAACGGCGCCGGGATGACCTACTTCCACCGGCTCTCCGGCGAGACCGCCGCCTCGCCGAGCGAGCTCACCCTGGCGAACTTCCTGGCCCGGGAGATCTTCGGCGCGGCCTCGCTCAACCAGCAGATCGCCTCCTTCGACAACGTGATCGACGCCGAGGTGCAGACCCGGATGCGGATCGACGTCCGCACCCTCGTCGAGCGGGCCAGCCGGTGGCTGGTGAACAACCGGCGCCGGCCGCTGGACAGCGAGAGCGTGGTCGGCGAGTTCGAGGTGACGGTCGAGAAGGTCACCGCCGCGCTGCCCGAGCTCATGGTCGGCGCCGAGCTGGCCGCCTTCACCACCCGTTGCGAGGCGCTCGTGGCGATCGGGGTGCCGGACGAGCTCGCCGCCCGGGTGGCGGCCTGCCCGCCGGCGTACATGGTGCTGGGGATCGTGCAGGTCGCCGCCCGCGCCGAGGCCGACCCGTTGGAGGTCGCCCGGGTGCACTTCGCGGTCGGCGAGCTCCTCGGCCTGCCGGGCCTGGTGACCCGGATCCTGGCGCTGCCGCGCAAGGACCGCTGGCAGACGATGGCGCGGGCCGCGCTCCGCGACGACCTGCACAGCGTCCACGCGCTGCTCACCGGGCAGGTGCTCGCGCAGACCGACCCGACCGCGGACCCGGCCGACCGGGTCGAGGCGTGGAGGGAGTCGACCGGCGGTGCCGCCGACCGTGCGGCCACCACGTTCGCGGAGATCTGCGCCGACGAGAAGACCGACCTCGCCCGGATGTCCGTGGCGCTGCGGGTGGTCCGTTCGCTGGTCGAGGCGCCGGCCGGCTGAGCCGTACCGGGCGGTAGGTTCAGCCCCATGACGAACCTGGCAGACCTGGCGGCCAGCGACCTGGTGCGGCTGACTGCCTCCGGCAAGGTGTCCGCGACCGAGGCGGTGCAGGCTTCCCTCGACCGGATCGCCGCGCGCGATCCCGGGCTCAACGCGTTCTCCGTCGTGCTCGCCGACGAGGCCCTCAACGACGCGATCGCGCTCGACGCCCGGCTCGCCGGCGGGCAGCAGCCCGGCCCGTTGCACGGTGTCCCGGTGGCGATCAAGGAGGAGGTCGACGTCGAGGGCTGCGTGACCACCTTCGGCGGGCGCGCCAACGTCACCCCGGCCGCGGCCGACGGCGAGGTCGTCCGCCGGCTCCGCCAGGCCGGCGCGGTCGTGGTCGGCAAGACCCGGATGCCCGAGTTCGGCCAGTGGCCGTTCACCGAGTCCGTCGACGGCGGCGTCACCCGCAACCCGTGGGACCGCACCCGCACCCCCGGCGGCTCCAGCGGCGGTACCGCGGCGGCGGTCGCGGCCGGTCTGGTCCCGGTGGCGATCGGCGGTGACGGCGGCGGCTCGATCCGGATCCCGGCCGCCTGCTGCGGCCTCTTCGGCCTCAAGCCCACCCGGGGCCGGGTCACCAGCGACCCGGTGCCGCACCTGTGGTGGGCGCTGGGCACCACCGGACCGCTGACCCGGACCGTGCTCGACAGCGCCCTGGTCTACGACGTGATCCGCGGCAACACCGCGGGCGACCGGTACACCGCCCCCGAGCCGTCCACGACCTTCATCGCCGCCGTCGGCGCCGACCCCGGCCGCCTCCGGGTCGGCTGGTCCACCCGCCCGGTCACCAAGGGCGTCCGGCCGGCGAAGGAGCACGTCCGCGCGGTCGAGGAGACCGCCCGCCTGCTCGCCGACCTCGGCCACGACGTCCGCGAGGTCGACCCGCACTACCCGGACCCGACGGCCGCGTTCGTGCCGCAGTTCCTCGGCGGCGTCCGCACCGAGGCCGACGCCGTCGAGCACTTCGACCGGCTGGAGAAGCGCACCCGGGAGACCTACAAGCTGGGTTCCTGGGTGACTCCATCGGTGCTGGAGAAGGCGCTGGCGGCCGGCGACCGCGTCGCCGAGAAGGCCAACCGGGTCTTCGACCAGGTGGATGTCCTGCTCACCCCGACCATCGGGCCGCGGCCGCGTCGTACCGGGGCGCTCGACAAGGGCGGGACCGTCGCCGCCGCGTGGAAGTCGATGCCGATGATCGCCTGGACCGCGCTCTGGAACGTCGCCGGGAACCCCGCCGCGAACGTCCCGGCCGGTGTCGCCGAGGACGGCCTGCCGGTCGGCGTCCAGCTGGTCGGCCGGCCCGGCGACGAGCCGACCCTGCTCAGCCTCTCGGCCCAGATCGAGCGCGCCCGGCCGTGGCCGCTCCTGGTCGGGGAGGACGCGGCCGGCCGATGAACCTGCTGCTCACCCCGCGGGCCTTCGTCCGGCGGCACCTGCTCGCGCCCGTGCTGGGTCCGGTCCTGGGCCTGCCCAGCCCGCTGGCCGGGCGCACGGTGCTGATCACCGGCGCGTCCTCCGGGATCGGCGAGGCGACCGCGCTCGCGGTCGCGGCCCGGGGAGCGACGGTGCTGCTGGTCGCCCGCCGCCGGCCCGACCTGGACCGGGTCGTCCGCGAGGTCGAGGAGGCCGGCGGGACGGCGTACGCCTACCCGTGCGACCTCACCGACGGCCAGGCCGTCGACGCCCTGGTCGAGACCGTGCTGGCCGAGCACGGCACCGTCGACATGCTGGTCAACAACGCCGGCCGCTCGATCCGCCGGTCGCTGGAGTACTCCTACGACCGGATGCACGACTTCGAGCGGACGATGGCGGTCAACTACTTCGGGCCGGTCCGGCTGATCCTCGGGCTGATGCCGGCGATGCGCGCGCAGCGCTTCGGCCACGTCGTCAACGTGGTGACCTGGGGGGTCCAGATCAAGGCGCCGCGGTTCGCGGCGTACATCGCCTCGAAGACGGCGCTGGACACCTTCGCGCGGATCGCGGGTCGCGAGACGTACGCCGACAACGTGACCTTCACCAACCTGCGGCTGTCGCTGGTCCGCACCGACATGATCAGCGCGACCGACGCCTACGAGCGGTCGCCCGCGAAGACGCCCGAGCAGGCCGCCGCGCTGGTGGTGCGGGCGCTCGAGGACCGTCCGCTGACGATCAGCACCGCGGTCGGCAACCTCAGCGAGGTGCTCAACCTCGCGGCGCCGCGGCTGATGGACGCGATCGCGGCGACCGCCTCGCGCCGGTTCCCGGACTCGCCGGCGGCCCGAGGCGCCTCGGACTAGCTCGGACTAGCGGTCCGGGTTGGCTTCGGCGGCCACCGCGTCCGCCTCGGCGGCGGAGGTCCCGGGCCGGCGTACGCCCATCTCGTCGGCGAAGACGATGATGTTGCTCGTGTAGTCGGTGCCGGTCCACCCGGTGCAGGTGATCAGCACGAGCCGGTAGTCCGGCCGCTTCTGGCTGAACAGCTCCTCGGCGTGCTTCGCGAGCTCGGCCTTGGTGTAGACGAAGACCTTCGTGGTCCGGTAGTCGACGATCCCGCCGGGCGTCTGGATCCGGACCAGCGAGCCCGGGTGCAGCTCGCCCAGCCGGTTCATCACGCCGCCGCCCGTGTGCACGGTGTGCCCGGTGATCAGCGTCTGGCCGGACTTCGCACCCGGCTTCGCGCTCCGCTTCCACCAGCCGACGTCACGGACGTCGGCAGGCGGCGTCAGCACCCCGTCGGGGTCGACCTCGATCGGCAGGATCGGCGCCCTGAGGGCGATCGAGGGCACGATCAGCAGCTCCGGCACCGACGGCACCGCCAGCTCGCGGTAGAGCGACGGCGGCACCGGCTGGGGCGCTCCGACCCCGGGGGAGGGAAGCGCAAAGCCGGCGATCACCATCGCGAGGAAGAGGACGAACAGTCGCCTGCTCAGCCCCGCGATGCCGTCGCCGGCTTTGCGGTCAGTCACTTGGAGAGCATACGGCGGTAGCCGACCAGGCCCGCCGTGCCCGCGAGCAGCATCAGCGCAGCGGTCGCCGCGATGATGGTGCGAGCGGAGTTGTCACCGTTGCCGGCCACACCGGAGTCCACCACGGTCGGGATGTCCGGGGTGTCCTCGGGGGTGACGGGGGTCGGGTTCGCCTCCGGGGTGGAGGCGACCTTCTCGTTCGGGCCGCAGCTGACCTTGCCGACGGTCACGTCGACGAGGCTGGCACCGACGACCGGCGCGATCGCGGGGAGCACGGAGACCTTGAGGGCGGTCGCCTTGACGCTCTTGCCGCCGTCACCCGGGGTGACGTCGTTGACGGTGATCTTCAGCAGGTTGTCGCTGAGGGCCTGGAGCGCCGGCTGCAGCGCCTGCACCAGCGGAGCGATGATCGCGTTCTGCAGCGGGTCGGTGATCGCCTTGATCGCCGGCGCGAGACCGGCCAGCTGGCCCTGGAGCAGGGTGGTGACCGCGTTCTGGATCGTCACCATCAGCGCGGCGGTGACGTCGCTGAGGTCGACCAGGACGTCGGTGCCGCCCGGCTTGGCCGGCAGGTCGACGTTGATCGGCGCGAGCACGATCGGCGCCTGGCCCGGGATCGTCAGCGCGATCGGGATGGTGTTGCCGCCGGTGGTGTCGACGATCTTGGTGGCGCCGTGGGCCGCCTCCGGGTTCGCCGTGCAGCTCGCCTCGACGGCCGAGAGACCGCCGGTGATCTTGATGTTCAGCGGGGTCGCCGCCAGCGCGCCGGTGAGCGTGTTGACCACGTCGGTCAGGCCGTTGGTGATCGGGAGCAGCGGCGTGGTCAGGACGCCGCCGAGGGCGCCGGAGATCGCGCCGTTGCCGCCGAGGAGGTTGTTCAGGTCGAGGTTCAGCGAGCCCAGGTCGAGGCTGAACGCGGCGCCGTCGATGTTGCACTTCTCGGAGCCGACGGTCACGAGGCCGTCGCTGGCCGGGCCGGCGAGGCCGGCGCACGCGTAGGAGGTGCCGTCCGCGTTGGCCTTCGCCTGCTGGACCGCGACCGCGGCCTTGAGCGCGTTGTTGCCCGGGATCAGGCTGACCAGGTCGGGGATCGTGCTCGGGTTCTTGACGTCCTCGGTGGCGCCGTCGTTCGTCGCGGTCTTGATCTGGCTCGCGACGCTGTTGTTGGCGATCGACAGCTGCAGCGCCTGGGCGCTGGCGCTGGAGACGTTCGTGGCGGCGAAGGCGGGTGCGACAGCGAGCGTCGTGACGGCAGCCGCCCCGAGGATCGCGCTGAGGCGCAGCACTCGTCGGTTCAAGGTGTTTCCTCCCGGCAGGGCGCCGCACGGGTTGCGACACCGAGTAACAACTCGCGTGCTCTCCAGTGAGCACGCGTCAATCGGGCCACACGCTAGCGGGAACACGTTCTCGCTCGCAAAGATGACCAACTTGTGGATGCGCCCGAAGTGGACGTACCACCACGAAGCAGACCCTCACACGATCCAACGACGCAGTCTCGAAATGGCTATCGGCTTCAGCTGGCCTTTTTTGAGGTTTTTTTCGCGGTCTTCTTCGCCGGGGCCTTCTTGGCGGCCGCCTTCTTCGCGGTCTTCTTCGCGGCCGGCGCCTTCTCCGGGGCCTTCCCGGGCGCCTTCTCCGGGGCGTCCCCGCGGGCCGCGCTGGCCGCCTCGACGCTGCGCTGGAGCGCGGCCAGCAGGTCGACGACCTCGCCGCCGCTCTTCCGGGCCTCCGGGGCGTGCTTGACCTCGCCGCCCTCGATCTTCGCCTTGACCAGGGCCTCGACCGCCTCGCGGTAGTCGTCCTCGAACTCGTCGGGGTCGAAGTCGCCGGCCAGGGTCTCGACCAGCATCTTCGCCATCTTCACCTCGGCAGGCTTGGCATCCTCGACGTCGACCGACCCGAAGTCCGGGTTCCGGATCTCGTCGGGCCACATCATCGTCTGCAGCACGATCACGTCGTCGCGCACCCGGAGCACCGCCAGCGACATCCGGTTGCGCAGCGAGACCGTCACCAGCGCCATCCGGTCGGCCTCCTCGAGGGCCTGGCGGAGGAGGGCGTAGGGCTTCGCGCCGGTCTTCTCCGGCTCCAGGTAGTAGGACTTCTCGAACAGCATCGGGTCGATCTGGTCGCTCGGCACGAACTTCTCGACGCTGATCTCCCGGCTGCTGGCCGCCGGCAGGTCCGCCATGTCCGCGTCGTCGAGGATGACCATCTCGCCGTCCTCGGTCTCGTAGCCCTTGGCGATGTCGGCGTACGCGACCTCCTCGCCGTCGAGGCTGCAGACCCGCTGGTACTTGATCCGGCCGCCGTCCTTGGCGTGCACCTGGCGGAAGGAGATGTCTTTGCTCTCCGTCGCCGAGTAGAGCTTCACCGGGACGCTGACCAGCCCGAACGAGACCGCACCCTTCCAGATCGCACGCATGGGTCCAGCATGGTCGGAGAATCCGCCGAACGCCACCGACCTTCTGCTCACAGCCTCCTCACAAGGTGCCCCGACCGCTGCCACAGGCCCGCTCCCGAGGCTGTGCCCCATGTCGAGAACACCGATCGCTGGGCGCATTCCTGGGCTCATCCCTGGGCGCCTGCGCGCCGTACGACGTCGTTGGTGGGTGGTCGTCGCGGCCGTCCTCGTCCTCGCCGGAGCGGGCGCCTGGTTCGGGCTCGCCTCGGGCGACGACAGCGCGGGGGTCCAGCGGATCACCGCCACGGTCGCGACCGGCACCTACAAGGACACCGTGTCGGCGAGCGGGACGATCACCCCGAAGAAGGAGGCGGACGTCGCCTTCACCTCCTCCGGGACGGTCACCGCGGTCGAGGTGGCGGTCGGGGACAAGGTCACCCGGGGCGACGTGCTCGCCCGGATCGACGACGACGTGCTCGTCGCCCAGCGCGCGGCGGCCCAGGCCCAGGTCGACGCGGCGCAGAGCCAGCTCTCCGAGGACTCGGGCGCCTCGTCCACCCAGGTCGCCGCGGACGAGGCCGCCCTCGCGTCGGCCCGGTCCCAGCTCGCCGAGGCCGCCGACGCGGTCGGGAACGCCACCCTGCGCGCCCCGTTCGCGGGTACCGTCTCGGTCGTCGGCTACGCGGTCGGCGACACCGTGGGTGGCTCCACCGGCGGCAACGGCTCCGCGGCCGCCGGCGGGTCCGACGGCGCGACCGCCGCGATCACCGTGATCACGCCGCGCCGCCTCCTCGTCGAGGCGAACGTCTCCGCGGCCGACGTGAGCCGGCTCAAGACCGGGATGCAGGCCGAGATCACCCCGACCGGCGGCGGCGACGTCGTCTACGGAACCGTGACCGAGGTCGGTGTCATCGCCTCGGCCTCCAGCAGCGGGGCCGCCCAGTTCCCGGTGACGATCGAGGTGACCGGTACGCCGGCCGGCCTCTACCCGGGTTCGAGCGCGACGGTGGCGATCACCGTGAAGCAGGCCACCGACGTGCTGGCCGTGCCGACCGCGGCGCTGCACAGCGACGCGGACGGCACCACCTACGTCTACGTCGTCCGGGACGGCAAGCGGGTCAGGACGACGGTGAAGACCGGCACCGCGTACGGCGCCCAGACCGAGGTCCTCTCCGGCGTGAAGGCCGGCGACGAGATCGAGGTCGTCACGATCTCCGGCCAGCGCGGCACCGGCACCAACCGGAACCGGCAGGGCGGCAACCTCACCTTCCCGGGCGGCGCTGAGCTGCCCGGCGGCGGCCAGCTTCCCCCGGGCGGCTTCTCCGGCCAGTTCTCGGGGAGCGCCGGATGAGCCCGGACCAGGCTCCGGTGATCGCGTTGGCGGGCGTCCGCAAGACCTACGACACCGGCGCGATCGCCGTCGAGGCGCTGCGCGGGGTCGACATCCGGATCGAGCACGGCGAGTACGTCGCCGTCATCGGGCCGTCCGGCTCCGGCAAGTCCACGCTGATGCACATCCTCGGCTGCCTCGACGTCCCGACCGAGGGGCACTACGAGCTCGCCGGGCGCGACGTCAGCGACCTCGACGAGGTCGACCTCGCCGGGATCCGCAACGCCGAGATCGGCTTCGTCTTCCAGCAGTTCAACCTGCTCCCGGACATGACCGCGGTCCGCAATGTCGCCCTGCCGCTGGTGTACGCCGGCATCGGGGCGGCCGAGCGCGAGCAGCGGGCCCGCCGGGCGCTGGAGCGGGTCGGCCTCGCCGACCGCGGCGACCACCGTCCCGGGGAGCTCTCCGGCGGTCAGCAGCAGCGGGTCGCCGTCGCGCGGGCGCTGGTGACCGAGCCGTCGCTGATCCTCGCCGACGAGCCGACCGGCAACCTGGACTCGCGCTCCTCGGCGGACGTCCTCGGGCTCTTCCGCGAGCTGCACGAGACCGGCCGCACCCTCGTCCTGATCACCCACGACCAGGAGGTGGCCGACGCCGCCGACCGGGTGCTGAGCATCTACGACGGTGCCATCCGCGACGACCGCCGCAACGCGGTGGGGGTCCGGGCATGAACTGGCTCGAGACCCTCCGCACGGCCGGCGACGCAGTCCGCGCGCACCGGCTGCGGTCACTTCTGACGATGCTCGGCATCGTCATCGGCATCTCGTCGGTCGTGCTGACCGTCGGGCTCGGCCTCGGCGCCCAGGACAAGGTCCGCTCCCAGATCGACTCGCTCGGCTCGAACCTGCTGATCGTCTCGCCGGGCAGCAGCACCGCGAGCGGCGGCGTACGGGGTGGCTTCGGGTCCGCGGCGACGCTGACCGTGGCCGACGCCGAGGCGCTCGCCGACAGCCGGGTCGCGCCGGACGTCGCGAAGGTCGCCCCGGCGACCGCGTCCTCGACGTCGCTCACCAACGGCACGACCAACTGGACGACCAAGGTGGTCGGCACGACCACCACCTGGCAGGACGTCCGCTCCCGGACGCTCTCCTCGGGACGGTTCTTCACCGCCGCCGAGCTCGACCGGGCGGCGAACGTCGTCGTGCTGGGCCCGGACACCGTGGACGAGCTCTTCGACGGCCGCGACCCGGTGGGCCGGACCGTGACCGCGGACGGCACCTCCCTCACCGTGATCGGCGTCCTGGACGTCTCCGGCGCGAGCTCCGACGACGCGAACGAGGACGACCTGGCCGTCGTGCCGATCACGACCGCGCAGCGCCTCTCCGGCTCGACCAGCAGCTCGGTGGCGAACATCTACGTCCAGGCGGACAGTGCCGGCACCCTGTCGGCCGCCTACCAGGAGGTCGACGCCGCGCTGCTGACCTCGCACGACGTGACCGCCAGCGCGGCGGACTTCTCGATCGCCACCCAGGACGCCCTGCTGGAGACCGCCAACTCGACCAACCGGACGATGACCATCCTGCTCGGCGGCGTCGCGGCGATCTCGCTGCTCGTCGGCGGCATCGGGGTCATGAACATCATGCTCGTCTCGGTGACCGAGCGGGTCCGCGAGATCGGGCTCCGCAAGGCGCTGGGCGCCACCCCGGCCGCGATCCGCAGGCAGTTCCTCCTCGAGGCGTCGCTGCTCGGCGTCGCCGGGGGAGTGATCGGCTCGGTGCTCGGCGTCGTCGGCGCGCTGGTGCTGCCGAGCCTGATCGACCAGCCCGTCAGCATCTCCGCCCCGGCGATCCTCGCCGCCCTCGGGGTGGCCCTCGGGATCGGCGTCGGCTTCGGCGTCTACCCGGCCAGCCGCGCCGCCCAGCTCACCCCGATCGACGCGCTCCGCAGCGAGTGACCCCCGCACCCATGACAAGGAGAACCCGTATGACCCGCACCCTGATGTCCCTCCGCCCGCGCGTCACCCCCGGTGCGGCGCGCAAGGTCGCCGCCGTCTGCGGCGCCGGCTTCCTGCTCGTCGGCGCCAGCGCCTGCGGCGGCGGGGACGACCGGACCGCCACCGGCAGCACCGGCGAGGGGAACCAGCCCCAGCAGCAGAGCGTCGGCGGCGACCAGGGCCGGTTCCCGGGGGCCGACGGCAAGGTGGCCGCGGTCTCCGGCTCGACCGCCCAGGTGCAGAGCCAGGCCGATGGCCAGGTGGCGGTGACCTGGAACGGGTCGACCACCTTCACCCGGCAGGTCGCCGGCTCGCTGGCCGACGTCGCGGTCGGCAGCTGCGTGGTGGCCCTGCCCGCGGCGAGCGCCACGGACTCAGGTCCCGGGAGCGACGCCGCCGCGACCGCGGTCACCGCCGCGACGGTGACGATCACGACCAGGACCGACGGCACCTGCACCGGCGGCTTCGGGGGCGGCCCCGGCGGCCGGCCCCCCGGCGGTCGGCTCCCCGAGGGCGCGACCCCGCCCTCGGGCCGGGTCCGGGTCGGCGGCTTCGGCGCCATCGGCGCCATCGGCGAGGTGACCGCGGTGACCGGCACCGGCTTCACCGTGAAGACCGTCCGGCCGACCGGCGCACCGTCGGCGGGCAGCACCCCGACGACGGAGGAGACCCAGATCAGCGTCACCGTCACCGGCGCCACGACGTACACGAAGACCGTGCCGGGAGCAGCCGCCGACGTGGCGGTGGGGCTCTGCCTGCGGGCGAACGGCACCGCCGACAGCACCGGCGCGGTCACCGCGAAGACGGTCGCGCTCAGCGACCCGACCGACGGCGAGTGCGGCGGGATGATGTTCCGCCGCGGCACCGGCACGGCGCAGGGGTCCTGACGTGCGACTGCAGCGCAGGCGACTCACCTGGCCGGTGCTGGTCGCGGTCGGGGTGGTCCTGGTCGGCGGCGGCGCGGCGTACGCGGTGGTGAGCGGCGAGGACACCCCGGACTACCGGACCGTGGCCGCGACCCGCGGGGACGTGCAGCAGACGCTCACGCTCTCCGGTCTCGTGGACGCCGCCCGCCGCTCCGACCTCGCCTTCGGCACCGACGGCACCGTCGCCGAGGTCAAGGTGGCCCAGGGGCAGAAGCTGAGGGCCGGCCAGGTCGTCGCCGTCCTGGAGACCGCATCGCTCGACGCGGCGGTCACCGACGCCCGGGCCGCGCTGGCGAAGGCCGAGGCCCAGCTCGAGTCCGACCAGGACGCGCAGACCGCCAGCGTCGCCGACGCGGCCAGCACCCCCACGACACCGAAGGGCGCCGCGAAACCCTCCGCCGGCACCGGCGCCTCGGCGGCGCTGCTCGCGAAGCTGAAGGCGCAGCAGCAGGCCGTCCTGAAGGCGCAGAGCGCGGCGTCGGCCGCCCTGGTCGCGGCGAAGGAGGCACTCGCGGCGCAGACCAGCGCCTGCACGGACGCCTACCAGGCGAGTGCCACCGACGACCAGAACGCCGCCTGCGACGCGGCGCTGGCCGACGTCCAGGCCAAGCAGGCGGGCGTCAAGGACGCGCAGGACGCGCAGGCCGACGCGCTCGCCGCCCTGAATTCCACGCTGAATTCCACGCTCTCCGGCACGCTCGGCTCGGTGGAGGCGCGCACCTCCGCGGCCACCGCCGACACCCCGTCCGGCAACGGGAGCGGCTCCACCACCGGGGCGACCGGCGGCACCGTGACGGCAGCCCGGCTCGCCGCCGACCAGGCCCGGATCGACCAGGCCGAGGCCGACCTGATCACCGCCAGGGCCGCCCGGGCGAAGACGGCACTCCGCGCGACGCGGACCGGCACGCTCGCCTCGCTGGATCTCGCGGTCGGCGACCCGGTCAGCGCCGGGACCGCGGTCGCGGTGGTCGTCGGCGGGAAGGCGGTCACGCTGACCGGGAGCGTCTCGGAGAGCTCGGTCCGGCAGCTGAAGGTCGGTCAGACGGCGCGCGTCACCGTGCCGGGGTCGACCGCCGGCACCCAGGGCACGGTGACCGCGATCGGGATGACCGCCGACACCTCGACCGGGAGCACGACGTACCCGGTCACGGTCACCGTCGAGGACCCGACGATCGCGCTCCCGACCGGCTCGCGCGCCCAGGTGAGCATCGTGCTCGCCACGGTCGGCGACGTCGTCACCGTGCCGACCTCCGCGGTCAGCCGCAGCGGCGGCACTGCCGTGGTGCGGACCTGGGACGGCAAGAACCTGACGCGCAAGCAGGTCACCCTCGGCGTCGTCGGGGCCCGGTCGGTCGAGGTGACCGACGGCCTCGGGGCCGGTACCCGGGTCGTCCTCGCCGACGCCGGCCGGGCCATCACCGGCGCCAGCGACGAGCTCGGCCAGCGCGGGGGCTTCGGTCCGGGCGGCGGCCCGGTCGTCCAGTTCCGTGGTGCCGGCACCGGCGGCGGACCGGTGACCTTCGGAGGTCCGGGCAAGTAGGCGGACTGCCTGACAGGATGGCTCGCATGCAGCCGATGCTCGCGACCCGGGGCGACCACGTCCCCGCCGGCGACGGCTGGGTGCACGAGGTCAAGTGGGACGGGATCCGGGCGCTCGTCGACGTGAGCGACGGGCGGGCCCGGATCTACACCCGCAACGAGAACGAGGTCGCGGTCGCCTACCCCGAGCTCCGCGGTCTCGGCGGGCTCGCCGAGGACCTGCTGCTCGACGGCGAGATCGTCGCGCTCGGTGACGGCGTGCCGTCGTTCGGGGCGCTCGCCGACCGGATGCACGTCCGCGACGCCGTGAAGGCGGCCCGGCTGGCGCAGACGAACCCGGTCACCTACCTGGTCTTCGACGTGCTCCGCCTCGACGGGGAGGACCTGACCCGGCGCCCGCTCGTTGAGCGCCGCGAGATCCTGCTCGGCCTCGGCATCTCCGACGGTTTCGGGGACGGCGAGCGGATCGCCTGGCAGGTGCCGCCGACGTACGACGACGGCGCGATGCTGCTCGACGCCGCCGAGGCACAGGGGCTGGAGGGGATCGTCAGCAAGAGGCTGAGCAGCCTGTACCGGCCCGGCCAGCGCAGCAAGGACTGGCTGAAGTTCCCGATTCGGCCGACCGGGTCCTACGTCGTCGGCGGCTTCCGGTACGAGACCGGCAGCGCAGATCGGAAGGGACCGGGCCGGCTCGGCGCCGTGCTGGTGGGCGAGCCCACGGCCGACGGCCTGGTCTTCCGCGGCCGGGTCGGGTCGGGGATCGCCGGCAAGGCCGGACAGCGGCTCGGTGAACTGCTCCGCCCGCTGGTCACCGACGTCGCGCCGTTCACCGAGGACCTGCCGCGGCTCGACGTGGCCGGCACCGTGTGGGTCGAGCCGCGGGTGGTCGTCGACGTGCAGTACCTGACCCTGACCACCGACGGCCGGCTCCGCCAACCCGCCTACCGGGGCGTGCGGACCGACCTCGACGTCGCGGACCTGGAGGGCCCCTGATGGTGGAGCGGACCGAGGTGCAGGTGAGCGTGGACGGGCGGGTGCTCACGCTGGTGAACCTGGAGAAGGTGATGTACCCCCGCACCGGCACCACCAAGGCGGAGGTGCTCAACTACTACGCGCGGGTCGCGCCGGTGATGCTGCCGCTGCTCGCCGACCGTGCCGTCACCCGGATCCGCTGGCCGCACGGGACGGGTGACAAGTCCTTCTTCGAGAAGAACGCCCCCGCCGGCATCCCGAGCTGGCTGCGCGTCGTCACCGTGCCGACCAGTGGCTCCCGCAGTGCTGCTCGGGGAGGGGCGTCCCAGGAGGAGAGCGAGCTGCGGTTCCCGGTGATCGACTCGCTCGCCGCGCTCACCTACCTGGTCAACCTGGCCTCGCTCGAACTGCACGTGCACCAGTGGACCGTCGACGCGGAGGGCCGGCCGGTGAACCCGGACCGGATGGTCGTCGACCTCGACCCGGGGGAGCCTGCCGGGCTGATGGAGTGCAGCCAGGTGGCGCTGCTGGTCCGTGACCGGCTCGCTGCCGACGGCCTGGACTGCTGGCCGGTGACCAGCGGCTCCAAGGGCCTCCACCTGTACGCCGACCTCCCCGGCCGCGAGCGCACCTCGAACGAGGTCCGTGACTACGCCAAGGGGATCGCCGAGGAGCTCGAGGCCGCGCAGCCGAAGCTGGTCGTCTCGCAGATGACCAAGGCGCGGCGCAGCGGGAAGGTCTTCCTGGACTGGTCGCAGAACGTCGGCGCGAAGACGACCATCTCGCCGTACTCGCTGCGCGGACGGGACTTCCCGACGGTCGCGGCACCGCGGACCTGGGACGAGGTCGAGGCCGGGGCCGAGGACCCGCTGGGCCTGGAGCACCTGCGGTTCGAGGAAGTGCTCGACCGGCTCGGGTGAGCTGCGCGATCGCGCCGACCCTGCTGTGTTTCTCCCGACGCGCCATATCCGTTGATGAATTGACAACTAAGTTGATCGACTTTAATGTTCCACCTGTCGTCACGAGTACTGGTGCTAAGCCCCGGCTGGCCAGTCGGCAACCCTCCTCCGCGGTGGGGTGCCCCGGGTGAAGACGCGGCCCGCTGCGCAGTGCAGCCGGGCAAGTGCGGACTCGGACTCGGGTCCCTGGACCGAGGACGGACCCATGACTGCCCACGACACTCTCGTCGACCTGCCTGCGGCCGGCGCGGAGCCGCTGGCCGCGCTCGTCGGCGCGGACCTCCAGGTCCCGCTGGTGACCGGCGGCACCGCGCGCTACGTCAACCTCGACCACGGGGCCAGCGCGCCGGCGCTCCAGGCGGTGGCCGGCCGGGTCGCGGAGTTCCTGCCGCACTACGCCAGCGTCCACCGCGGCGCCGGCTTCCCGTCGATCACCAGCACGGCGGCCTACGAGGCGGCCCGGCGCTCGGTCGCCGCCTTCGTCGGCGCCCGGCCCGACGACGTAGTCCAGGTGGTGCGCAACGCCACCGACGCCTTCAACCTGCTCGCCACCGCCGTGCCCGGCGACGTCGTCCATCTCGACCTCGAGCACCACGCGAACCTGCTGCCCTGGCGCGAGCGGGGGAGCCGGGTGGTCGCGGCCGGGAGCACGGTCGCCGCGACCCTCTCCGCCCTCGAGGCCGAGCTCGCCCGGACCCCGGCCGCGCTGCTCGCGGTCACCGGCGCGTCCAACGTCACCGGCGAGCTCCTCCCGCTCGCCGAGCTCGCCGCGCTCGCGCACCGCCACGGTGCCCGGATCGCGGTCGACGGCGCTCAGCTCGTCCCGCACCGGCGGGTCGACGTGGCGGCGCTCGGCCTCGACTACCTGGCCTTCTCCGGCCACAAGCTCTACGCCCCGTACGGCGCCGGCGTGCTCGTCGGCCGGCGGGACTGGCTGGACGCCGCGCCGCCGTACCTGGCGGGCGGGGGAGCGGTCCGCCGCGTCACGGTCGGGGGAGCCGTCTGGACGACCTCGCCGGCCCGGCACGAGGCCGGCACCCCGAACGCCGTCGGCGCGGTCGCGCTGGCCGCGGCCTGCGACGCCCTCGCGGCGATCCCGGCCGAGGTGCAGGAGGCACACGAGCGCGACCTCCGTGGCCGGCTCGCGGCCGGGCTGACGGCGCTCCCGGGCGTCCGGCTCCTCACGCTCTGGGACGGAGAGGTCGACGCCGTCGGGCTGGTCACGTTCACCGTGGACGGTTTCCCGGCCGAGCTGGTCGCGCAGTACCTGTCGGCCGAGCACGGGATCGGCGTCCGCGACGGGCGGTTCTGCGCGCACCCGCTGCTCGACCGGCTCCACGACGGCCGCACCGCGGTCCGGGCGAGCCTCGGACTCGGGTCCGCCCGCGGCGACGTCGACCGGCTGGTCGCCGCCGTCCGTGCCCTGGTCGAGTCCGGTCCGGCGTGGACCTACTCCGACGAGCACCTGCCGGTGCCCGACCCGCGGCCGCTCCCGCTCGGCCTGGTCTGACCGTTCTCGGCGGGTCGACGTGCGCCGTCGTTCAATCTTAAGTTAAGTTAGTTAGTAGACATTAGATAGAAGAAGGGGGATCCGCCCGTGAAGTGGCCGGACCTTGTTGCACTCGCCCTGGTGGTCGTCGCCTACGTCGGCATCCACCTGCTCCGCCGCCGGAAGGTCAACTTCAGCCTGCTGACCCTGCTCGCGCTCGCCGTCGGCATCCCGATCGGCCTGGCCGCCCGCGGTCACGCCGACTACATCGAGCCGATCGGCCGGATCTACATCAACATCCTGCTCGCCGCCGTGGGCCCGCTGATCGCGGTGGCGATCATCTCCAGCATCGCCTCGCTCGGCGGCCTCGAGAAGCTGCGCACCATCGGCCTCCGCTCGATCTTCTGGCTGCTGCTCAGCAACGCGATCGCGGTCGTCCTCGCCCTGGGCGTGGGTCTCGCCACCGGCACCGGCTCGGGCCTCGACGAGAAGGTCGGGGGACAGCAGCTCTCGGTCCTGGAGAACTCGGTCCAGAACTTCACCGACGTCGTCGTCGGGTTCTTCCCGGTCAACGTGGTCGGCGACTTCGGCGCGAACCACATCATCCCGATCATCCTGATCTCGGTGACCCTCGCGGTCGCCTACCTGTCGCTGAAGGAGCGCGACGCGGTCGCCGTCAAGCCGTTCGGCGACCTCGTCGAGGCGCTCAAGCTCGTCGTCTTCAAGGCGGTCGGCTTCGTGATCGGCCTGACGCCGTACGCGATCGTCGCGCTGACCGCGACCGTGGTCGCCAACACCGTCGACCTCGGCGACAAGTTCTGGTCGCTGCTCGGCCTGCTCGGCCTGGCCTGGGGCACCTGCTTCGCGCACACCTTCCTGGTCAACAGCGTGATCCTGCGGACCGCCGCCGACGTCGCGCCGGTGCCGTTCTTCAAGAAGATCTTCCCGGCCCAGGTGACCGCCTTCACCACGCAGAGCAGCGTCGGCACCCTCCCGGTGACCACGGACGTGCTCACCCGCCGGGTCGGCGTGCACCCGGAGGTCGCGCACTTCACCGCGCCGCTCGGCACCACCATCGGCATGCCGGGGTGTGCCGGCATCTGGCCGATGCTCATCGCCGTGTGGGGCATCAACGCCTACGGCATCCCGTACGACGCCAAGGACTACGTCGTGCTCGCCGTCCTCGGCACCCTGGTCTCGATCGGCACCGCCGGTGTCCCCGGCACCGCGACCGTCGCCGCGGCCACCGTCTTCGCCGCGGCCGGTCTGCCGCTGGACTTCATCGCGGTCACGCTGCCGATCAGCACGATCGCCGACATGGCCCGCACCGCCACCAACGTCACCGCCGCGGCCGTCAGCGCCACCGTCGTCGCCCGGCAGACCGACCTGCTCGACGACGAGATCTTCGCGGGCCGCGCCGAGTTCGTCGAGGACCAGCCCGAGAACGAGATCGCGATCGACGAGGACGAGCTGACCTCGGTCCTCGACGTCGAACCGCTCACCGCCACCCGCCTGTCCACCCCGGTCTGAGCACCGGCGCCCACCCCTCACCCCCACAGGAAGAAGACCATGAAGCGCTCCCTCTCCACCGCGATCGCCGCCCTCGGCCTGCTCGCGAGCACCGTCGCCCTCGCCCCGTCCGCCGACGCGGTCACCAACCCGGCGGACAACCCGCACAAGATCACCGTCAAGGGCGACGACGGTCAGACCTACGTCGACGGCCAGGACACCCTGCCCGGCTACGACGACGAGGAGTGCACCTACATCCCCGGTGCCTGGTTCGACTTCGACAACAACCGGGTCCACTACGCCGACGGCCAGTCGATCCCGTGGACCGAGTGGGACCGCGCCACCGGCTACAAGGAGTGGAAGGCGAAGCAGGGCACGCCGTCCTCCGGCAGCACCTCCGGCGCCACCAAGCCGTCCTCCGGTGCGACCAAGAAGCCGACCAGCACCCCGAAGCCGGCGGGCACGACCAAGTCGTCGGGCACGACCAAGTCGAGCTCGAACGGCGCGGCGGCGGCTTCCGGCGCGACCACCGACGCGGCCACCCCGTCGGCCGGTACGACGCCCACCGCCGGCGACACCCCGACCGCGGGTGCGACGCCGACCGAAGCCGCGACCCCGACCGACGCCGCGACCACCGGGGAGACCGACGAGGTGACCCTCGCCTCCGGTGCGCCCGCCGAGTCGGCCTCGACCGACCGCGAGGACGGCGGCACCGGCTCGGCCGGCCTGCTGATCCTCGGTGGTCTGGCCGGCGCCGGCCTGATCGCCTTCGCCGGCTACTCGGTCCTCGGCCGGAAGCGCCGTTCGGCCTGACCCCCGCGGGAGGTCTCCCGCATCCCTGAACGACCACCTCGAGGGGGCACCGGCCCCCTCGGGCGGGCCCGTGCGCCCAACTCCACCCCGAGAAAAGGATGAACACAGCCATGAGCACCAACACCTTGCGGCGCCTCGTCGCCGCGGCCGCGGGCCTCGCGCTCGTCGCCCCGGTGGCCACCGGAGCCCTCGGCGCCGCCAGCGCCGCACCGGCCCGCAGCGCCGCCACGGCGGTCGACACCACCTACCTGTCGGACACCTTCCCGGGCCTGTCGGCGAGCCCGGTCCTGGAGACGGTGACCTACGACCGGTTCCAGTGGCTGCTCCAGCAGAGCGGTCAGTTCGCCTTCGTGATCGGCTCCGCGAGCGACGCCGGCTTCCCGGCCAAGGTCGTCGCCGCCGAGGCCGCCGCCAAGGCCGCCGGTGCCGCGAAGGTCTACTGGTTCGACCCGAACCTGTCCGGCCAGACCGGCGTGAAGAACCTCGACACCCGCAACCCGGGCGGGATCAACCTGGCCGCCGCCTCGCAGACGATCTTCGGCAACACCTGGAAGAACGTCCTCGGCCAGTACCTGGGCAACGGCGTGAAGTCGGTGCCGAACGCCGCCGGCACCTCGGTGACGGTCACCGCCGACGACACGGTCGTCAACGACGTCGACGACCCGCTGTGGGACTACCGCAGCAGCCCGGCCGCGACCCCGGTCGGCGCCGGTGACGACATCTTCTTCGTCTACGACAAGGCGCACACCGGGACCGGCGGCGCGGCCGACAAGGTGCTCAGCTGGGTGAACCTGTCCAGCACCGCGGACGTCGCCACCGCCACCACCGCCGCGCTGACCGCGGCCGGTGGCGCCGCCACCCTGGACCAGAAGAGCCAGTTCGACTGGTGGAAGGACGCGGCGAACAAGAAGCACGACCTGGCCTACGCCGATGACGCCCGGTACGGCGGCAACATCCTCGACGACGCGGACGACGCCGACGGCTGGCGGGTCAAGCAGATCACCTACCCCGAGCTGCTGCACCTGCTCCAGGTCAAGGACAGCGCCGACAAGAACTTCGTGATCCTGTTCGGCGGCACCTGGTGCCACAACACCCGGGCCGTGCTCAAGCACGTGAACGCCGAGGCCCAGGAGAACGACGTCACGACGGTCTACAACTTCGACCTCGTCCTCGACGGCGGCACCACCAACGGCACCAACGGCGGCAGCAACCCGATCCACGTGCGGGACAACGCCAACAGCGGTAGCACGTTCAACTACCGGCCGTCGTACCTGTACGGCGACGTGGTGCGGACCTACTTCAAGAACCTGGTCACCGAGTACGACCCGAACTCAGGGACGCGCGTCTCCTACTACCCGAACGGCGACCTGACCGCGTTCCCCGACGTGGTCCGCAAGCTCCAGGTGCCGTTCCTGATCAACTACCAGCGCGGTAACGGCACCAACCCGGTGTCGACCGCGGTCAAGCGGCAGTGGATCCAGCAGAACACCGACTCCTCCACCGGCCTGCCGACGTTCAAGGAGTACATGACCGAGTGGTGGTTCAGCCACCCGTCCGCCCAGCTCGGCCTGAGCTTCGCGATCCCGGCCGACGAGTCCACCCTGGACGCGGCCCAGAAGCAGCAGCTCACCCAGGCGCGCGCCAACGTCGCGTTCGCCCAGGACGGCCTGAACAAGCTGGACGACTTCTTCGGCGGCCTGCCCGGCGCGGTGGTCTCCACCCAGACGGTCACCGCCCCGGCCGTCGCCTACGGCACCGCGCCGACGGTGACCCTGGCGATCGCCAACAAGTACGGCCGGATCCCGGCCGGCACGGCGACGCTGACCGTGGCCGGGCACGCCTACCCGGTGCCGGTGGCCCAGAACGCCGCGGTCTTCACGGTCGCGAAGCTGGTCCCGGGCTCCTACCCGTTCACCCTCGCCTACACCGGTGACGACCAGATCGTCGGCTTCGGCAGGACCGGCACCCTGACCGTCACCAAGGCGAAGGTCGGCGCGACGACCGGCAGCGTGGTCACCCTGCCGACGTCGAAGAAGGCCGGCAAGTACCGCGTCGTCGTCGCGACGCCGGCCGGCCTGGCCAAGGCCACCGGCAAGGTCACCGTCACCCTCACCAAGGGCGCGGCGAAGAAGACCGTGGTCGGCACGCTCGGCGCCGGCGTCGGCGCGGCGACGGTCACGGTGCCGAAGCTGGCGAAGGGGACCTGGAAGGTCGCCGTCGCCTACTCCGGCGACGCCCGGTACGTCGCCGCCAAGACCGCGACCAAGGCGGTCGTGGTCAAGAAGTAGGGACCCGTCGGCCCATGGATAGGCCCATGGATCGGCCCCGCGCGCCCGGCGMCCCCSGGCGCGCGGAGCCGGCACCCTCCCGGGGCGGGTAGGCTCGACTCTCGTGGCAGCACGCGACTTCGAATCCGAGATCAAGCAGCTCCAGGCGACCATGGGCACCATCGAGAAGGTCCTGGACCTGGGGTCGATGCGCGCCGAGATCGCCGCACTCGGCGAACAGGTCGCCGCACCGGACCTGTGGGACGACCAGGCGAACGCCCAGCGCGTGACCGGCCGGCTCTCCGCCCTCCAGGGCGAGCTGGAGAGGTTCACCTCGCTGGCCTCGCGGATCGAGGACGTCGAGGCGCTCGTGCAGCTCGGGCAGGAGGAGAGCGACGCCGACTCGCTCGCCGAGGCCGAGGCCGAGCTGGACCGGGTGCACAAGTCCGTCGAGCAGCTCGAGGTCCGTACCCTCCTCTCCGGCGAGTACGACGCCCGCGAGGCGATCGTCAGCATCCGTGCCGGCGCCGGTGGTGTCGACGCCGCGGACTTCGCCGAGATGCTGATGCGGATGTACACCCGCTGGGCCGAGCGGAACAACTACTCCGTCGAGGTCTTCGACACCTCCTACGCCGAGGAGGCGGGCCTGAAGTCCGCGACCTTCGCCGTGCACGCGCCGTACGCCTACGGCACGCTCAGCGTCGAGGCGGGGACCCACCGGCTGGTCCGGATCAGCCCGTTCGACAACCAGGGTCGCCGGCAGACCAGCTTCGCCGCGGTCGAGGTGGTCCCGGTACTGGAGCAGACCGACGAGATCGACATCCCCGACGAGGAGATCCGCGTCGACGTGTACCGCTCCGGCGGTCCGGGCGGCCAGTCGGTCAACACCACCGACTCCGCGGTCCGGCTGACCCACCTGCCGACCGGCGTGGTCGTCTCCTGCCAGAACGAGAAGTCCCAGCTGCAGAACAAGGCCAGCGCGATGGTGGTCCTCAAGGCCAAGCTGCTCGCCCTGAAGAAGGCCGAGGAGAAGGCTCAGCTCGACGAGCTGCGCGGCGACGTCCAGGCGAGCTGGGGCGACCAGATGCGCAACTACGTGCTGAACCCGTACCAGATGGTCAAGGACCTGCGGACCGAGGTCGAGTCCGGCAACCCGCAGGCCGTCCTGGACGGCGAGATCGACTCGTTCCTCGAGGCCGGGATCCGCTGGCGCCGGGGCGCGGACTCCAAGTCCGGCTAGCGCCGCACGCGGCCGAGCCGAGCCGCGGAGTTATCCACAGATCCGAATTCGGCCCTTGTGTCCCCAAAACCGTCCTCCGTACGGTTTGTGCCGATCGAGCCCCGCCCGGGGTCCGACGGACGTGAGGGATGACAGATGCTCCGATGGAGGAAGACGGCCGCGACGGTCGCCGCGATCACCCTGGGAGCCTCGCTCCTGGCCGCCTGCGGGGGTGCCGGCGGTGACGGCGGTGGTGACGGCGGCCCGGCACACGGCGGCACGCTGAAGCTCGGCACGCTGGTCGCGCCGACGACCTTCGAGGCGCCGAACCTGAACTGGGCCAACGAGTCGCCGTACGCCCAGGCGGTCTACGACACCCTGCTCCGGGCCTCGACCGACAACGCGATCGAACCCGGCCTCGCGACCGCGTGGTCCTGGGACGACGCCCGGACCGCGCTCACCCTGACGCTGCGCGACGACGTGAAGTTCACCGACGGCAGCGACCTCACCGCCGAGACCGTGGTCGCCAACCTCACCGCCCGCCAGAAGGGCACCTCGACCAGCGCCTCGGTGCTGGCCGGGATGGTCTCGGCGAAGGCCGCCGACGCCACCCACGTCGTGATCACCCTCAAGGCGCCGGACCCGGCGTTCGAGACCTACCTGACCCAGGCGACCGGCACCGTGGAGAGCGCGAAGGCTCTCGGCGGCAAGGACGCGGCGACCACGCCCGTCGGCTCCGGCCCCTACCTGCTCGACCCGAAGGAGTCCGTCCCGGGGAGCTCCTACGCCTTCACCCGCAACCCGGAGTACTGGGACGCCGGCCAGCAGCACTACGACAAGATCGTGATGACCGTCTACCCGAACGCGACCGCGATCCTGAACGCGCTGCAGGGCGGCCAGCTCAACGCCAGCGCGTCGCCGAGCACCTCGATCGCGGCGCAGGCGGAGAAGGCCGGCAAGAAGGTGCACACCCTCGAGCTCAACTGGCAGGGGCTGATGCTCCTCGACCGTGACGGGACGCTGAACCCGGCGCTGGGGGACGTCCGGGTCCGGCAGGCGATCAACTTCGCCTTCGACCGCGCGGGCATGGCCAAGGCGATCGCCGGCGGCTACGGGACGCCGACCACGCAGGTCTTCCCGCCCGGCTCCCCGTCGTACGACAAGGCGCTCGACGACGCCTACCCCTACGACCCCGCCAAGGCCAAGAAGCTGCTCGCCGAGGCCGGTTACGCCGACGGGTTCACCCTGAAGATGCCGAACCTGGCCGCGCTCGGGACCACCACCCCGACCTTCGTCAAGCAGGCCCTGAAGGACGTCGGGATCAAGGTCGAGTACGTCGACGTCGACATCTCCAACATCATCGGCGAGGTGCTCGCGCCGAAGTTCGCGGCCACCACCTTCCTGCTGCAGATGGACCCGAGCGACTGGCAGCTGGCGTCGTTCCAGATCGCGCCGAAGGCGACCTTCAACCCGTTCCACACCAAGGTGGCGGAGGTCGACGACCTGCTCGCCAAGCTCCAGACCGGCACCCCCGCGGAGGCGGCGACCGCCGGCAAGGCCCTCAACCGGTACGTCGTCGAGAACGCCTGGTTCGCGCCCTGGTTCCGGCCGCAGACGATCTTCGTCACCGACGCCGGCACCGACGCCACGATGCAGCCGGGCAACGCCTACCCGTACCTGGCGAACATCGAGCCGAAGGCCTGACCGGGAAGCCCGATGCTGCGCTTCGTCCTCACCAGGCTGCTCAGCGGGATCGCGCTGTTCGCAGCCGCCTCGTCGCTGGCCTTCCTCCTCCTCAACGTCGGGGCCGGCGACGTGGGGCGGTCGGTCCTCGGACCGACCGCCCCGCAGGCGGCCGTGGACGCCAAGAACGCGGCGCTCGGGCTCGACGACCCCGTCGTCGTCCGCTACCTGTCCTGGGTCGGGCACGCCCTCTCCGGGGACCTCGGCACGTCCTGGTTCACCAGCCAGCCGGTCACCGGCACGATCGTCAGCCGGCTCTCGGTCACGCTCACCCTGGTGGTCGGGGCGACCCTGCTGACCGCGGTCGCGGCGACCCTCCTCGGGGTCACGGCCGCGCTCCGCGGGGGCTGGGCCGACCGGGTCGTGCAGGTGGTCGCGCTCCTCGGCTACGCGATCCCGGGTTTCCTGCTCGCACTGCTGCTGGTGCGGCTCTTCGCCCTCGATCTCGGCTGGTTCGCGCCGACCGGCTTCGTCCCGTTCCCGGAGTCGGCCCGTGGCTGGCTGGGCACCGCGACGCTGCCGATCGTCGCGCTCTCCGTGGGTGCGACCGCCGCGGTGGCGCTGCAGGTCCGCGGGGCGATCCTCGACGCGCTCCGCCAGGACTGGGTCCGGACCCTGCGCAGCCGCGGCCTGTCCGAGCGGCGCGTCGTGCTCAAGCACGTGCTCCGCAACGCCGGCGGCCCGGCGCTCACGGTCCTGGGCCTGCAGTTCATCGGGCTCCTCGGCGGAGCGGTGATCGTCGAGCAGATCTTCGCGATCCCCGGACTCGGTCAGATGTCGGTCACCGCGACCGCGACCGGCGACGTCCCGGTCGTGATGGGACTGGTGATCGCGGTGGGGACGCTCGTCGTCCTCGTCAACCTGGCCATCGACCTGGCCCAGGGCGTCCTCAACCCGAAGGTGAGGGTCCGATGAGCACCCGACCGGTCCGTGACCCGCTGCACCGCCGCCTGCTGCGCAACCCGCTCGGCGTGGCTGCCGCGGCCTTCCTGCTGCTGGTCGTGCTGGCGGCCGCGCTCGCCCCGCTGCTCGCCGCGCACGACCCCAACCAGGCCTCGCTCAGCGAGGTGCTGCGGCCACCGGGCCACGGCCACCTGCTCGGCACCGACGGCTCCGGCCGCGACGTCTGGGCCCGGCTCCTGCACGGCGCCCGGTTCAGCCTCGGCGGCGCGCTGCTGGCCACGCTGGTCGGTGCGCTTCTCGGGATCAGTCTGGGCCTGCTCGCCGGCTACTTCGGCCGTTGGCTCGAGACCGTCGGCTCCGGCCTGAGCAGCCTGCTGATGACGCTGCCCGGCATCGTCGTGCTCCTCGCGGCCCGGTCGGTGCTCGGCTCCTCGCTGTGGGTCGCGATGTCGATCCTGGGCGTGCTCGTCTTCCCGGCCTTCTACCGGCTGGTGCTCACCGCGGTCGAGGGCGTCAAGCACGAGCTGTACGTCGACGCGGCCCGGGTCTCGGGGGTGACCGACACCCGGATCGTGCTCCGGCACATCCTCACCGTCGTCCGGGCGCCCGTGATCATCCAGGCGGCGATCGTGATGGGCATCGCCGTCGCCGTCCAGGCCGGACTCGACTTCCTCGGCTTCGGCGACCGGAACGTTCCCACCTGGGGAGCGATCCTCAACGATGCCTTCACCAACATCTACACGCGGCCGGCACTGCTGGTCTGGCCGGTGCTGGCCATCGGGCTGACCGCGATCGCGCTCGCGCTGCTCGCCAACGCGCTGCGCGACGAGCTCGAGCGCTCCGGTGGTCCGGCCGCCACCTCCGGGGACCTGCCCGTCGAGGAGGCCCCGGCGGTCGTCCACGGTGACCGCGGCGGCGACGTCGGCGACCCGCTGCTCCGCATCGACCGGCTCTGCGTCGGCTACGAGCAGGCGGACGGGACGGCCAAGCGGGTCGTCCGCGACGTCTCGCTGGTCGTGCGCCGCGGCCAGGTGCACGGGCTGATCGGCGAGTCCGGGTCCGGCAAGACCCAGACCGCGTGGTCGGTGCTGCGGCTGCTCCCGCCCGGCGGCCGGATCCTGTCCGGGGAGATCCGCTTCGACGGGGTCGATCTCCGGACCGCGTCGAGCACTGCCATGACGTCGTTGCGCGGCCGCCGGATCGGCTACGTGCCGCAGGAGCCGATGTCGAACCTGGACCCGGCGTTCACCGTCGGCAGCCAGCTCGTCGAGCCGATGCGGGCCGCGCTCGGTCTCGGCAAGGACGAGGCGCGGCGGCGGGCGCTGGACTGGCTCGACCGGGTCGGCATCCCGGACCCGGAACGCACCTTCGGCAGCTACCCGCACGAGCTCTCCGGGGGTATGGCGCAGCGCGTCCTGATCGCCGGCGCGGTGTCGTGCGAGCCGGCGCTGGTGATCGCCGACGAGCCGACCACGGCGCTCGACGTGACCGTCCAGGCCGAGATCCTCGACCTGCTGCGCATGCTCCAGACCGAGCTCGGCCTCGCCATCCTGATCGTCACCCACAACCTGGGCGTCGTGGCCGACCTCTGCGACCACGTCTCGGTGATGCGGGCGGGCCGGATCGTCGAGACCGGCCCGGTCCGCTCGGTCTTCGGCGCGGCCCGGCACCCGTACACGGTCGCGCTGCTGGAGGCGATGCTCGACGACGCCGCACCGAGGGAGGCCCTCGCATGACCGCACCGCTGCTCGACGTCCGCGACCTCGTCGTGGAGTACCCGCGCTCCGGCGCGCGTCGCAGGCCCTTCCGGGTGCTCGACGGCGTCTCGCTCGACGTGCGGCCGGGGGAGACGGTCGGCCTCGTGGGGGAGTCCGGCTCCGGCAAGTCGACGCTCGGCCGGGCCGTGCTCGGGCTGGCCCCCGTCACCAGCGGCACCATCCGGTACGACGGCCGCGACATCAGCCGGCTCGGGCGGTCCGCCCGCCGCGCCCTGGCCGCCGAGATCCAGGTCGTCTTCCAGGACCCGTACTCCTCGCTCAACCCGTCGCTGACCATCGGGGAGACCCTCGAGGAGCCGCTGCGCGTCCAGCGGGTCGACCCGGCCGAGGCCCGGTCCCGGGTCGCCACCCTGCTCGACCAGGTGCAGCTGCCCGCGGACGCGGTGCACCGGTTGCCGCGCGAGTTCAGCGGCGGTCAGCGGCAGCGGGTCGCGATCGCCCGGGCGCTGGCGCTCTCGCCCCGGCTGGTCGTCTGCGACGAACCGGTCTCCGCGCTCGACCTGTCGACACAGGCGCGGGTGCTCGAGCTCTTCCGGGAGATCCAGGAGCGGACCGGGGTGGCGTACCTGTTCATCTCCCACGACCTCGGCGTGGTCCGGCACCTCAGCCACCGGGTCGCCGTGATGTACCACGGCGACCTCGTCGAGACCGGTGACGGGGACAAGGTGACCTCGGCCCCGGACCACCCCTACACCCAGCGCCTGCTGCTGGCGGCCCCGGTCGCCGACCCCGTGCGCCAGGCGCGCCGACGCGAGGAGCGTCAGCGGGTCGCCGCCTCCCAGAAGTAGGCGAAGGTCCCGGCCATGTCCAGGGCGGGGTCGAGGAGCCACTGGCCCTGGAGGCCGTCGGCGACCGCCATGGTGAGGACGGCGAGCTTCTCCGGGTCGAGATCGGCGGACAGGGTGCCGGCGGCCTGCTCCGCGCGTACGCGACCCTCCACCAGGGTGCAGAACCGGGCGCGCCGCTCGACGAAGAAGCCGTGCGCGGGGTGGTCGGTGTCGCTCGCCTCGGCGGCGAACCGGTGGTAGAGCCGGACCAGGCCGGGCACATCGGCGTTGTGCCGGATCGCGCCCGCGACCGCGTCGCCGAGGTCGGCGGCCCGGTCGTCGGGGAGGAAGGCGGCGAGGTCGAGCTCGTCGCGGCGGCGCAGGACCTCGGCGAACAGCTCGTCCTTGGAGGAGAAGTAGTGCATCAGGCCGGTCTTGGTCAGCCCCACCGCGTCGGCGAGCGCCTGCAGCGTGGCGTGCCCGTAACCGACCCGGGCGACCACCTCGAGCGCCGTACGCAGGATGTCGTCCCGCTTCGCCACACCCTTGGCGTAGGACCCTCGGCGCGTCATCGGCTCAGCGCTCGGTGTCCAGCGAGTTGGCGACCGCCACGCACCAGGCGTCGGCGTCGGCACGCAGCGCCTGGGCCGACTCCTGGCCCGATTCCTTGCCGACGAGCTCGCAGGTCAGCCAGGTGGCGCCGAACAGGCCGGCGTGCCGGACCCGGGTCCGACCGCCGCTGAGCGCGCACACCTGGAGCGCCCCGGGGTTGCCGAAGGTGGCCGCCGGTTGCGTGGTGCAGCCGGCCTTCCCGCGACCGTCCGCGATCACCTCACCGCCGAACGCGGCGGTGACCGGCCGGGCGAAGACCCAGGCACGGGCGACCCGGTCGGTGCCGGTCCAGGCGCAGCCGAACTCGTGGGCGAGGTCGGAGCCGGCGTCCTCCAGCGGGGGAGTGTCGCCGTTGCCCCAGCTCGTCGACGTGATGTCCGCACCGCCGAGGGCGGTGTCGACGGCCTTCCGGGGCACCAGGTCGCAGAAGGCGACCCGGACCAGGTCCATCGAGCCGGGGTCGACCTGGGCGATCGACGTCGGCGTCGGCGTCGGCTTCGGGGCGGCCTCGTCCGGACCGCCGCAGCCACCGGCCGTGCCGAGGGCGAGCAGGCCGGTGGCGACCAGGGCCGTCGTCCGGAAGCGCATGCCGTGAACCGTAGCCCGGTCGTGTGCCTGTGGACGCGCCCGGGCG